>JAULZL010000352.1:0-4657 GCA_032117355.1 Candidatus Nanopelagicales bacterium | reverse complement strand
GACTGCGAAGGTCAATCGCGTGCAGCGCCAGGGCGGTGGCTTTGGTGCCGAGGGTGGATCGACCGGTGCGGCCGAGGATCCGTGGGCCAATGGTCCGTCGGGTGGCGCGGTGTACGACGAGCCGCCCTTCTAGGTCTGATCGGTTCGTTCTGACCTCAGGACAGCGAAAACAATCCCCAGAACTTCACTCACAGGAGCAACCACAGTCATGGCACGAGACCGAGACAAGGACAGCAATCGCCGGGGACCAAACCGCGGCAAAGACGAGAAGATGCCGAAGAAGAAGGCATGCGCCTTCTGCCGGGAGGAAGCCAAGACCGGCGTCAAGGCGATCAATTACAAGGACGTGAACCTGCTCCGCAAGTTCATCTCCGACCGGGGAAAGATCCGGGCTCGCCGGGTGACGGGCAACTGCACCCAGCACCAACGTGACATTGCGATGGCGGTTAAGAACGCCCGCGAGGTCGCGCTCCTCCCCTACACGTCCACCGCTCGCTAGTCGGCGATCAGAGAAGAACGGAAACCGACAATGAAGCTCATCCTGACCCAAGAGGTCACGGGCCTCGGCGCCGCGGGAGACGTCGTCGTCGTCAAGGACGGATATGCCCGCAACTTCCTCGTCCCGCGTGGGTTTGCCATCGCGTGGACGAAGGGTGGCGAGAAGCAGGTCATTCAAATCAAGCGGGCTCGAAAGGTTCGCGAGATCCGCGACATGAGTCACGCGAACGAGGTCAAGCAGCAACTCGAGTCGCTTGTGGTCACGATTCCCGCCAAGGCAGGCGACACCGGCCGTCTCTTCGGCTCGATCACGACCGCTGATATTGCTGCGGCCATCCGCACCGCCGGTGGGCCGGTCATCGAGAAGCGCAAGGTGCAACTGGCGAGCCCGATCAAGACCGTGGGCAAGCACTCAGCCAAGGTGGACGTGCATGAAGGCGTCAAGGCCACTCTCACCCTCGAGGTGATTGCTAACTAGTCAGACCGCATGTGAAAGCCGTGTCAGACGGGGTGCCCTCGCTAGAGTGGCGCCCCGTCAGCATTTCGACACAAGTAACGGGAGCCAGCCATGTCGTTCATGGACGCAGTTCGAAAGTGCTTCTCCAACTACGCGAATTTCCAGGGTCGTGCCAAGCGCTCGGAGTTCTGGTGGTTTTACCTTTTCACGGTCATTGCCGCATTTGTCCTGTACATGATCGGCTTCTTGCTGATCGCGGTGGGTTCGGCGATCGGTGACAACGCCCTCGGAACCATCATTGGACTCATCGGGTCTCTTTGGTACATCGCGACCTTCATAGCCATCATCGCCCTCTACATTCCACTGCTGGCTGTGGGTTGCCGCCGACTGCATGATCGGAATCAGTCTGGCTGGTTGCTCCTCCTCCTGCTGGTGCCCTGCGCGAATATCGTGCTTCTCGTTTTCTGGGCACTTGAGGGAACTCCGGGCGACAACGTGTACGGTCCGCAGCCCGAATAGGGGTATCAACGCCCCTACTCGGGAACGAACATCTTCAAACCGCTTTACTGTCGACCGGCGAAGGCGAACAATGACGCCCGAGCGTCCCGAGTGCGGACGTCGGCACTTCAGGAGGAATCATGGGTTTCGGTGAGGCAATCTCATCTGGTTTGAAGAATGTCACCAATTTT
Organism: Candidatus Nanopelagicales bacterium; assembly: GCA_032117355.1. Taxonomy (GTDB): domain Bacteria; phylum Actinomycetota; class Actinomycetes; order S36-B12; family S36-B12; genus REEB460. Next base: position 3,013 of record JAULZL010000352.1, on the reverse strand, counting down.
TCGGGCCGTGCATCACGGTCTGAGTTCTGGTGGTACGTCCTGTTCATCTGGATCGTTTCAGTCATCCTGAACTTCATCCTGGGACAGGTCCTAAGCAACGGCTCCACGGTCGGGACTGGTTCCGCGGTCGTGTACGTCTTGCAGATCCTGGCCGTGATCGCGATCGGTTGTCGTCGCTTGCATGACACAGGCAAGTCGGGCTGGCTGCAGTTGCTGTGGATCATCCCGTGCGTGGGGCCGATCATCCTGATCGTGTTCTGGGTTCAGGCCGGTCAGCCGGGCGACAACGCTCACGGGCCCGCCGCCTAGACAGAAGTGATGATGGTGGGGAGGGTCCCGGGTCAACGGCCTGGGACCCTCCCCACCTTCCTTTTCAGGGCCGCTCGAGCAGGCGCGGCAGCTCGTTGACCAGACCATCTGATGCTGCTTCGATCATCTGCAAGACGCTGAGAAAGTCGTCGTCGGTGCCGTGGTACGGGTCCGGAACATCGAGGCGTTCATCTGGTTCGGGGATTCCAGCAAGTGTCGGGTCAAAGGACCTCATCATCCGTAAATCCGTGTGGACTCCTGATAGCGCGATCAAGCCCTGGAGATCTCGGTAATTCGCCACATCCATGGCCAGCGCGAGATCAATCTCCTCAAGCCACGTTGACTTGATCTGTCGTGCGCGGTGATCGTGGCTATAGCCGTGGGAATCCAGCACCGCGATGGACCGAGGGTTGGCTCCCTGCCCGACATGCCAGTCACCGGTACCGGCCGAATCAACGACCACTCGGTCGGCGAGTCCGGCCCGACTAATGCGGTCCTGCAGGACGACCTCACCGATAGGGGACCGGCAGATGTTTCCGAGGCAGACCACGGTGATTCGAAGGTGGGAGTCGGGCATTACTCGAGCCTAGGTGATCTTGGAAATATCTTTCGTCCACAGGGTGTGCAGTAGATCCGGTAGGTAGGCGAACGGTTTTGAAAGATCACGATTAATGACCCCACAGGTCGTCCACAACTCTTGGACAGTGATTCACGGCGGTTCGCCCAACTTTTCCACAGAGTTGTCCACAGGGAGCATGGACAGGCCACAGCCAAGTGCATAGCGTTCGTCACACCCGGCCGGTAGGAAGTGGCGTCAGGGCAACTGCGAGCACGAGGGGTGACATTGAGCGTCATCGACATCTCGCGCGCAACCGAAAATACCGGCCCTGATCGAACGCCGCCCAATGATGTCGCCGCCGAGCAATCGGTGCTGGGCGCGATGCTCTTGAGTAAAGATGCAATCGCTGATGTTGTCGAGATGGTGCGCGAGGGTGACTTCTACCGGCCAGCCCATCAGACGATCTACGGGACGATCCTCGACTTGTACGGCAGGGGTGAGCCAGCGGATGCCGTTACGGTAGCCGCGGCCCTCACCAAGTCTGGAGATATCGCCCGGGTGGGTGGTGCTCCGTACCTTCACACGCTCGTGTCGATGGTGCCGACGGCCGCAAATGCCAACTACTACGGCCGAATCGTGCGGGAACAGGCCATCCTGCGCAGACTGGTGGAAGCCGGCACTCGAATCGTCCATATGGGTTACAGCGGCACGGGCGATGTGGACGACATGGTCGATCGTGCCCAGGCCGAGGTCTACGACGTCACCGACCGTCGTTCGAGCGAGGACTACCTGCCACTGCGCGAGATCATGGGCGACGCCCTAAACGAGATCGAGGCGATCTCCAACCGCGGCGGCGAAATGGTCGGCGTCCCGACCGGCTTCACTGATCTTGACTCGCTGACAAACGGTCTTCACCCGGGGCAGTTGGTGATCGTTGCTGCCCGTCCGGCACTAGGCAAGTCCACCCTGGGTCTTGATATCTGCCGAGCAGCCTCGATCAAGCATGGACTCACCAGCGTGATCTTCTCCCTCGAGATGAGTCGAAATGAGATCGTCATGCGCCTTCTGTCGGCTGAGGCGCAGGTGCCGCTTCAGCACATGAGAAGCGGGACGATGAATGACAGCGACTGGTCCAAGCTGGCATCGAAGATGGGAAATGTCAGCGAGGCACCGCTGTTCATCGATGATTCGCCGAACCTCACCCTGATGGAGATTCGTGCCAAGTGCCGTCGACTCAAGCAACGGCACGATCTGCGGCTGGTTGTCGTCGACTACCTGCAACTGATGACCAGCGGCAAACGCGTCGAGAATCGTCAACAGGAGGTCTCCGAATTCTCGCGTTCGCTGAAGTTGCTGGCCAAAGAACTCGACGTACCCGTGATCGCAATCAGCCAGTTGAATCGAGGTCCGGAGCAACGACAGGACAAGCGGCCCATGCTGTCGGATCTGCGTGAGTCCGGATCCTTGGAGCAGGACGCCGACATGGTGGTGCTACTGCATCGCGAGGATGCCTACGAGAAGGAGTCACCCCGGGCTGGCGAGGCCGATCTGATTGTTGCCAAGCACCGCAACGGACCGACGGCAGTGGTGACCGTTGCCTTCCAGGGCCACTACTCCAGGTTTGCCGACATCGCGCAGACCTAACTATCCGCAATTCGGATCAGCCTTGGGTGAGGTGGCGAGCAGTCGTGATGGGAGCCTTGGCAGCGGCTCGGACAAGCAGCATCCCAAGAACCATCACTACGAGGGCGCCCGCTGCATTCAGCGGCAGGTTGAACCACAGGAAGGTCTTCGTCGGGAAGCCGGCGTAGCCGATGATGGACAGGGCCAGAGTTGCCAGGCCAATGCAGGAGCCACCAACGCCGCAGACCACGGCCCTGGCAAGGCTGGGGCAGGCAGGCGGAAGTGCCAGTAGGTGCGCCTGGGTGTCCCAGATTGGCCATGGGCCATGCTCAGCCGGCCAGACGACGAGGACCAACATGGTCAGGATGATGAGGAAGATGATCAGATAGCCAACCCACCATTCGGCATACGCCACTCCCGCGATTGGTTCGGGAATACCGTCAGCGTTGAGTTGGCTGGGCGCCCGCCATCCCGCGCCCTGCATGGTTAGGAAAGCAAGGATCATTGCCGGGACATGCCATA
>JAULZL010000351.1:0-2263 GCA_032117355.1 Candidatus Nanopelagicales bacterium | reverse complement strand
GCCTCGGCGAGATCCCGATAATCCATGATGATCGAACCGGTCGACGCCAGTTTCGCGCCGGTCCCGTCCTCAACCCACGAAAGCCATGACTCTGCGACCCGCCTCGGCTCGGCGAGGGTCGGCCGCCGGTAGTCCCCAGGGTCATCCGCGCTCTCATAGGTGATGACGATGTCGACCCCATCGACCGACGGCAGGACACCCGGCCGATGGCCCGCGAGGCCAGACTCCGCCGTGACGTAGTCAAATATGTAGCCCGTTGCATCTGCAACCGACGAGACAACCGACCGCCATCGCGCAATCTCGTCCGAGTCGCTGACGCCCGATGCCTCGATGTTGACCGGGTCGATGGTCCACCTGATTGGCGAGCACAACGACCACCTGGCTGCTGCTCTCGGGTCCGATCCGCCGCTAAGAAACCGGGAGCCTGAGCCAACGGCCGGCAGCACGGGGATCGCGCCCTGGGGGCGCGTCGCTCGCTCGGGAATGGACAAGGGCTTGGACGCTGCCACGGGGGTGGCGCCACCCTCGGTCGAATCGACAGCAGCCGAATTGCCCAACACGTGCATGCCCACTGCCGTCATCGACATGAGGATCAACAGACCCCAGCCTCCGTGGCGGTCCCCCGACCTCCGACCCGTCCCGATGCGCATTCAACCCACGCTGCATGGAATGAACAAGCGCCCGCATGGGCTGGAGGTCGCAAGCCGGCAGGACCAATGTCAGCCAGGATTCGACATCGGTGACTGCCCGGATATGACGTACGGTTGGGACATGCGCCTGCGGATCATCATCGGACTGACCCTTGCCTCGATCGCAGGGGCAGCCCTTCCGATGCTGCCCGCGACTGCAGCCCCTGCTGCGTCCGCGGTCCCGAAGTGGTCGATGGTCCCGATGTCCAAGGACAGCGGCGGCGACGGGTTCATCGACGGCGACGGCGGCGTGCCGGCATCAGGAGCGCTCACCATGCAGCCGTCGGCGACGTTCGTCGGCGCAGGCAACGGAGTCGCCCAGCCCAATGAGCGGCTCATCGGCGGAAGCCTCTCCTGGTACCTCGATGCCGCCGGCTACCCGGTGCGGCTCGATGCCTGCGACTCGACCGGGGACACTTACACCTGGACGATCACCGGCCCGGATGGCACGTCGACCACCACGCCCAAGCGCGCCCTGAAGAAGAAGACCTGCGGTACCACCGTGCTCCTGCCCGAGGGTTCCCATGCACTCACCCTCCGGGTGGCCTCGGGCAAGAAATCGGTGAGCAAGACCATCACGGCGCCAATCTCGAACATCCTCATGGTCGCCCTCGGCGATTCGTACGCGTCCGGGGAGGGGAACCCGCGCAACGTCGAGTCATGGCTGGCCGGTGGCAGCCTGTTCGCGCCGTTCATCCCCTACTGGGACAGCGACCCGTGCAACCGCAGCACCCGAGGCGCTCCGGCGCAGGCGGCCCTCGCGCTCGAGCAGTCGTCGCCCAAGACCTCGGTCACCCTCGTCTATGTCGCATGCAGCGGAGCGACGGTCACGTCAGGAGTGCTCGGGCCGTTCACCGCCGCCGGTCAGACCCAGAGCCAGATCGAGCAGGTGCGCCAGATCATCGGGGGCCGGCAGATCGATCTCGTGTCACTGTCGATCGGCGGCAATGATGTGGGCTTCAGCTCGGTGCTCACCGTCTGCGCGTCCGATGCGAACTGCCCGATCGGCACTCCTCCCCGCGGCGTCCTCTCTGGTTTCCCGACCGTGCAGGCCGGCGTCCAAGCGCGCACCGGGCAACTCGCCGCTGCCTACGCACGCATTGCCGGGTGCCTCGGCGGCGCGAGCTGCAGCACCACCGGACCGGGTGCCTCCACCGTGCCGCTGCCAATGGCCTCGGGGGCCCAGGTGCTCTCGACCCTCTATCCGGACATCACGCGCGCAGCGGATGGCCGGCCGTGCGACTACCTCACCATCCGCTCCGCAAACATGGCCTGGGCGCGCGACACCACCCTCGTCCCGAACCCGGCGGCCACGTACGACTACCTCACCACCTCGCGCTCGCCGGTGACATTCCCGCTCGCCAGCGGGACCTTGAATCAGCAGATCGCCGCGACCTCCTCACTCGGCTGGACTCCGGTCATCGGCTCCTGGTCGGCGTCCGGCGACTCCGCGCAGGGACACGGAGTCTGCGCCGGGGATCAAGCATGGGCCTTTGGTCTCACCGCACTTAATGGCATGAGCAGTGCGTCGTTTCACCCGAACCCGACCGGACAGGCCGTCATCGCGACGGCGA
>JAULZL010000350.1:0-1866 GCA_032117355.1 Candidatus Nanopelagicales bacterium | reverse complement strand
CTCGCGCGGGCGAGGCTGACTTCATCGTGGCCAAGCACCGCAATGGCCCGACATCGACGATCACGGTCGCCTTCCAGGGCCACTACAGCCGCTTTGTCGACATGGCCCAGTAGTCACGATCCGTGACTACGGCATAGGTTGCGACCGTGGGTGAATCGCAAGACTCACGACCGGGGATCCGGCGCGGGGGGGCTCAGTACGAGTCCATTCACGCGGCCTTGGCAGAGGCCGCACTCGACGAGCTCGCGGAGCGTGGGTACGCCGACCTGAGCCACTCCCAGGTGGCTGAGCGGGCGGGCGTGGCGACGCGGACGGCCTTCCGGCACTTCCCCACCAAACTCGACCTCGCCCTGGCCGGGATCGACCGGCTGCCGGATTACAACGGGTGGCTCGAGGAGGGCGACACAGCCGAGGAGCGACTCCGGTGCGGCCTGTCGATCGGGGCCAACTACCCGGAGCGGATCGTGCCCGTCCTGGCTGCCTGTGTCGCTGAGCGGCAGCGTGAGCCGGCCCTCCTCGAGGCCGTGCGCGAGAGAGTTCTCATCCCGCGTCAGCGCTCGATCGAGAGGTTCCTTGCGGCAGGAATCGCCTCGGGTGAGCTCAACCCTGACGTCACCCCTGAGTCGATGGCGGCGGCCGACCTGGGGATGTTCTTGCTCAGTGCGACGGGCGCCTTGCCACTGGGGAAGGGCAAGCGGCGCGTGGACAGGGCATTCGCTCACCTCTGGCCACTGATCGCATCCCCCGAATGACCGATGCGTGGGGTCGGCATAGCGGACAAACTTCTGCGCCGATGGCCTAAATGACACCGATAACTGCCATTTAAAAGTGACAGCGACCAGTGTCATAATTACCCTCGAGGTATGAAGAAATCCCTTGTTCTCGCATCCACCACCGCTCTCGTCGCTGGACTGGGGGTGTGGTCGGCACCCGTGGCGATCGCTACGCCCTCCGACGCCGGCCCTCCACTCGCGTCGGCTGCGCCGACCGCAGGGGTAGCCGCTGAACGAGTGCTGCCGTGGTCTGTCGAGGATGAGTCGTTGAGTGCTAGCCCCGCTCAGATCCTCGAAGGCGTGGGGGTCGATGAGTTGACGACCCTCGTCGTCGTGCGCGATGAGGACGGCGTACCCACCGTCGAGACGGTGACAAGGAAGGGCCGGAGTGCCGCCGCCAAGGAGATCCGTCGTCAGCAGGCCGACGTAGATGTCCTGTCCGTCGAAGTGGATAGCGCTGTCGGTCTCCTCGAGCAGGTGACCCCGTCGCGAGCGTTGCCCAACGATCCACGCCGCGCCGATCTGTGGGGACTTGACCGGCTCAAGGCACAGGAGGTTTGGGACCTGTCCACTGGCGAAGGTGTCGCTGTGGCGGTCATCGACACGGGTGTTGCCGTCCACGAGGACTTGGCGGGCACTGTGCTTCCTGGCAAGGACTTCAGCGGCCAGCGCGGGGATGGCCGCAATGACGGTCACGGCCACGGCACACACGTCGCGGGAACGATCGCCGCGTCTGTGGGCAACGGGCTCGGCATCGCCGGTATCGCCCCCCAGGCCCAGATCCTGCCGGTGAAGGTTCTCAACGATGACGGCGCTGGTACCGCTGGAGAAGTTGCCCAGGGAGTCATCTGGGCGACAGACGCCGGCGCGGAGATCATCAATCTGAGTCTCGGGGGGGATACACCGTCGGCCGCCATGGAGACGGCAGTGCGCTACGCCATTGATCGTGGCGTCGTCGTCATCGCCGCGGCGGGCAACTCCGGCACCTTCGGATCACCACTGAGCTACCCCGCCTCGTATCCGGGCGTACTGGCCGTCGGCGCTAGCAACTCGGCAGATCAGCGTGCACCCTTCTCGAGCACCAACGCCTCCG
>JAULZL010000349.1:0-13830 GCA_032117355.1 Candidatus Nanopelagicales bacterium | reverse complement strand
CTCCGGCGGCGACGTCAGCCGAGCTGCTCGCATCGCCTGGTGCCGAGATGGTGAGCGAGCGAATCACGTCGATGGCGGCCGGGGCATTCGCGGCCAAGACCGCTTACTACGGCGCTGGTTGGGAGTCCTATCAATACGGTTCCATCTTCTATCGGAATGGCGTGACTCGAACCAGCGTCCGCGCCTTCGAGAGCAGCCCGGGAAGGATCTCCTACCTCGATTCCAGGCGCTCATGCTCACGCAACGTGACCAGGAAGTACCCGAACACCCTGGCCGCCGATGCCGATGCCTCCTGGAAATGTCGGGCCCGCAGGGCTTCCGATGTCGATGGCCCAACCTGGCTGCTTCGGTGGCTACCGGCTGCGAACCTCCCGTCCATCTTGCCCGCAGGCGCCTGGTTCATTGACTACACGGGCAAGCCTGTTGAGGTGGCCGAGGGCAGGAGCCTGGAGATCGGTGTGGACAGCACCACGACCTGGTACGACATGACTGCCTCTGGCATCGACCTGGGACGAGTTATTCGGTTCTATGAACTAGATGACACCAGCGCGCAGATCTCCGACACAGCCGTGCCGAGACTGCCTGCGATGTCCCGGTTCGAGGAGGATGGTTCGCGCCGGGGCTGACGATCGAGAATCTCGACGTGGCCCGGCTGGGATGCGGCCAGCCGGTAGCGGTGATGGAAATCCGCCACCGGTGATACGAGGTGTCGACGGGAGTCGATACGGTCCCGCCCATGCCCGGTATGGGACGCCGCCTGCTGGTCGTCGAGGACGAGCCATTGATGGCGGCGCTGCTCTGCGATGCGCTGAGGGCGCAGAACTTCCAGGTAGAAAAGGCCTCGGGTGTCCTGCAGGCCCGCCAGCAGGTCCAGGCCTTCGACCCGGATGCGGTGCTCATCGACATCACCCTCGGTGATGGTCCGTCCGGGCTGGACCTCGCTCACGTCCTGCACCTTCAGCGGCCGGACATCGCACTCCTGTTCCTCACCAAGCACCCGGACCTGCGCACTGCGGGCATCCGCGACGAGGACGTGCCACCGAACTGCGGCTTCCTGCGCAAGGACATGGTGCGGGACACCGAGTATCTGCTTCAGTCCCTCGACGCCGTGCTGAACGACCGGCCCAGGGATGTCCGACACGACATGGATCCGGCCAAGCCGCTGGCGATGCTCACGGACAAGCAACTCGACATCCTGCGCCTGCTGGCCTTGGGCTACACGAATGAATTCATCGCTCGGCACAAGGAGTCCAGCACCTCAACTGTCGAGCGCTGGGTGATGGAGATTTTTCGGGCCATGGAGATTCCGACCCGAGGTGACCTGAACCCCAGGGTTGAGGCGGTGCGTCGGTTCTTCGCTGCTGGTGGGCTCCCGGACCGACTGTGAGGCTGCCCGGGTTAAGCGACTCCGTGCGCAGGCTTGGCGGTCCGAACGCCGTGAGTTGGCCGGCTTTCTGGGTGACCTACGGATTGAACATCGCCGCTCACTTCACGACATCGGGTGGTGTCCAGGCCCCGGTGTGGACGCGGCTGCTCGTCGTCACGGCCTCACAGATCGCCATGTTCACGCCTCTGGTGATTCTGCGACGGACGCTCCTCAACAACGAGGATCGGTCACACCCGTGGGTGACCGTCCTGGCGTTCGCCGGAGCAGGCGTCCTCAGGGGAGTCGTGGTCACAAGTCTCCTTGTTGCACTCGGTGCGGTGCAGGAGGCCCGCTGGGGCTTTCGGATCTCCTCGTCCATCGTTACCCAGTGCACCACCCTGACGCTTGCAGCCTTGGTCGTGGACTCCCTTCGCCAGCATCGTCAGCGGCTGTCAACGCTCATGGCCAATCGAGCCGCGCTCGAAGAGTCGCGGGTGCGGGCCCAGTCGCTGCTCGTCGAGCGCAATGACGAGGCGGTCGAGAGATTGAAGGCCGTCCTCTTCGAAGAGATGGGACGAATCGATCGGGATGCTCCCGAGCAGGCCGCGGTGGACCTGCATCGGACGGCCGCCGATGTCGTTCGGCCGATGAGCCATGAACTTGCCAGTTCGATCCCAACCTGGGCTCCCAAGCCACTGCCAGCCGAAGCACTGAAGTTGGACTGGTCGGAGGTCCTTGATGACGCAACCCGCGGCAGACCGCTTCGGCCGGTCGCTACAGGACTGTGCCTCGGAGTGGTGGCTTCAGTCTTCGTCCTGTCGGCATTCGGCGATCAGGGTCCGGTGATCCTGCTCTTGACGATCGTCGGGACCATGCTGAGCCTTTGGGTCGGCAATGTCGTACTCGCAGCGGTGCTACCGGGGCGCTCACTCGTAGCCCGCGTTGCCTTGGTAATCGCCGGGGTGGCAGCCGCTTCATTGATGGTCTGCGGGGCTGTGCTCTGGGCGGTGCAGGGCTCGGCGGAGAAATGGGCGGCGATCGCGGCCGGATTGACCTTCATTCCAGCAATCACCATGCTCCTCACCCTCGCTCGCGCTGCCTTCGAGCAACAAGGCCGGATCGAGGGGGAGTTGGAGCGATCCGAGGCGGATCTTCGCTGTGGCCTTGCCCGGGTCAACCAGGTGCAGTGGTTCCAGCAGAAAGCCCTGTCCCGGGCCCTGCATGGTCCTATGCAGAGCGCTGTCACCTCCGCTGCGCTCAGGATTGATGAGGCGATTCGCAGCGGTTCGGCGACGGTCGAGCTCATTGGTGAGCTCCGTGGCGAACTGCTGTCGTCGGTTGACGTTCTTGCTGCGCCACATGCGGTTGTCAGTTCCATGGCCGATGCGACCGATCGCCTCATCGGCATGTGGGAGGGGGTCTGCGAGGTCACCTTCCAGGTGGAGCGCGCGGCAGCCGACCTACTGGATGGGGACGAGGTCCTGCGCAGTTGCGTTATTGACGTGGTGACCGAGGCGACGTCCAATTCGGTTCGCCACGGGCGAGCCAAGCACGTGTTCCTATCCGTCACGATGGACGGTCCCTTGATGGTGCTGTCTGTCGTTGACGATGGTCAATCTGAGGCGATTGGGTCCGGGGGAAATCGCGCTGCTGGCCTGGGAACGCGCATTCTGGACGAGTGTGCCGTCGACTGGAGCCGCCGTGAAAACGCGATCGGCAGCGACCTGACCGTCCGACTACCCTGCGCCTGAGACCTACTCGAGTCCCCTTGCATGACGGCCGTTCTCCGACTCGGTGGCGCCCGAGGCAGTAAGGACGAACTGCGGAGGCCGAATCCCCTCATCGCGCAGTTCAAGGGTTGCCAGGGCGTGAATCACCCGCGGGTCACCTCGTCGCCACGCACCGACCGGATCAGCGTCAATCCGGGCCAGGATGTGCAGGGGCTGACGGGCCATCGCCCGTAGGGCAAAGAGGTCCAGATCCTCGGTAGCGTCCACGAATCGCCGTGCCGCACTCGCTCGCCTGATGAACGAGATCCTCATGGGGATCCACAGGGATGCCAGGGGAACGATGGCAAGCAGGATGAGAGCCATTGACAGGAATGTCGCCAGGGCGGTCACCGCGTCCACCTGCGCCTGGCCGGCCGCCGCAATGAATCGAGTGGCTGCGCTCATTGCATCGAAGGGCTGGCCGAGTGTCTCTCCGACGAAAGGCACCCCGCCCAGGGACTCGCCGGCCCCGTCGATGCTGATGGCCAGGTTGGTTGCCCCCTCATTGATGGCCCGACCCGGAGCGGCCAGGTTCATGACGAGGTCATTGACCTTCATCGCTATCCAGACCGACAGGGCCGACCACGCGATCAGCCAGATATCGCCGGTGAGCTGGCGGGCCCGTCGCGCCGGAATCTCGGAGTAGATGGTCATTGACAGCCCTTCCGCTGAGTTCACGATTTCAGCGATGAGCGTGCCACCTCGTAGGGTCAGGGAGTGAAACGTCGGGAAAATCTCCGTAATGTTGCGATCATCGCCCATGTTGACCATGGCAAGACCACCCTGGTGGACGCCATGCTCTGGCAATCCGGGGCATTCCGGGAGAATCAGGATGTTGCCGATCGCGTCATGGACTCGATGGATCTCGAGCGGGAAAAGGGCATCACGATCCTGGCGAAAAACACCTCCGTCCACTACAGCGGACCGGGCGCACCCGAGGGCGGGGTCACGTTCAACATCATCGACACCCCCGGCCACGCTGATTTCGGTGGCGAGGTGGAGCGAGGCCTGGAGATGGTGGACGGGGTCGTCCTGCTGGTCGACGCCTCAGAGGGCCCCCTGCCGCAGACCCGCTTCGTGCTACGCAAGGCCCTCCAGAAGCGCCTGCCGGTCGTCCTCGTCATCAACAAGGTCGATCGCAGTGATGCGCGCATTGAAGCCGTCGTCGATGAGGCCTATGAGCTCTTCCTCGACCTCGATGCCACGGCCGAGCAGATTGACTTCCCGATCGTTTACACCAGCGCCAAGGCCGGCCGCGCATCCCTGACGCGGCCCGCGGACGGCGGCATGCCGGAGGAGGAGAACCTCGAACCCCTCTTCACCACTTTGCTGACGGCAATCCCGGCCCCGACCTACGACGAAGACCGCCCACTTCAGGCGCACGTCACCAACCTGGATGCTTCCCCGTATCTCGGCCGCCTAGCGCTATGCCGGGTCCACCAGGGCACCATCAAGAAGGGCCAGCAGGTTGCCTGGATGAAGACGGATGGCACGGTCGAGCGGGCCAAAGTCGTCGAGTTGCTCATCACCAAGGCCCTGGACCGGGTTCCCGCTGAGAGTGCCGGCCCGGGCGACATCATCGCCGTTGCTGGCATTCCGGAGATCACCATCGGCGAGACCCTGGCCGACCTGGAAAATCCCATCGCCCTGCCGGTCATCACGGTTGATGAGCCGTCCATCTCGATGACCATCGGCATCAATACCTCGCCTCTCGCGGGCAAGAGCGGATCCAAGTTGACCGCCAGCATGGTGAAGGCGCGCCTGGAGGCCGAACTCATCGGCAACGTCTCGGTACGGATGGTTCCGACTGAGCGTCCCGATACCTGGGAGATCCAAGGCCGCGGTGAGCTTCAATTGGCCATCCTGGTGGAGCTCATGCGCCGCGAGGGCTTTGAGCTCACGGTCGGAAAACCCCAGGTGGTGACCAGGGTGATCGACGGCAAGGTCCACGAGCCCATGGAGCGTCTGTCGGTCGACATCCCCGAGGACTACCTCGGCGTGGTCACCCAGTTGATGGCCTTGCGCAAGGGCCGCATGGAGCAGATGGTCAACCATGGGACGGGTTGGGTTCGGATGGAGTACGTCGTCCCGGCCCGCGGCCTCATCGGCTTCCGCACGGAGTTCCTGACCGAGACGCGCGGTACCGGACTGCTCCACCATGTCTTCGATCGATACGAGCCCTGGCATGGCGAGCTTCGGACCAGGCCCACGGGTTCGCTGGTCGCCGACCGGACGGGACCGACCACGGGCTTCGCCCTGGCGAACCTGCAGGAGCGCGGGACGATGTTCGTCGGCCCGGGCACTGAGGTGTACGAGGGGATGATCGTGGGCGAGAACTCGCGATCCGACGACATGGACGTCAACCCGACCAAGGAGAAGAAGCTCACCAATATGCGGCAGTCCTCGGGCGATGTTCTCGTCCCGTTGATCCCGCACCGACAACTTTCCTTGGAGCAGTCCCTTGAGTTCTGCCGTGAGGATGAGTGCGTCGAGGTAACCCCGGCGACGGTTCGGATTCGCAAGGTGTTGCTGTCTCAGACAGATCGAGTTCGGGCGGGCCGCAAGACCAGGTCCTAGGGTCGCCGTGCGGTCGACAAGCCAGCGCCTAGGGTGTGCTCGTCGTGATCGGCACACATTTGGACCGATTACGGCATAGGGACCGCGGAACTGGGCCACACTGTGGCTTCGCTCGCGTCCGCGGCTTTGACTCTGAGGGAGGTGCGACCCGTCTATGTCCCTGATGGTCGATGCCCCGTCCTCGGTTTCCGATGACACCGTCGTGGGCAAGTCGCTGACCCGGCTTGCCATCGATCGGTTGCGGCGAGATCGCACCTTCCTGGTGTGCTTCATCGCGTTGATCGTGATCGTTCTCATCGCAGTTTTCGCCCCCCTGATCTGTTCCCTGGTGGGGGTCGACCCGTATTCGCTTGACTCCTCTCAAATTGATGACTCTGGCGGCAAGCCCATCGGCCCCTGGGGCGGGGCCAGCGTGGAGCACCCATTGGGAGTTGAGTGGGGGACGGGGCGTGACCTGTTTGCCCGGCTGCTGTTCGGCCTGCGAATCTCACTACTCATCGCGACGATCTCAACGATTCTGACGGTCACCTTCGGGACGATCATCGGAATCATCTCGGGCTACGTCGGCGGGAAGACCGACATGGTGCTCGGCCGGATCATGGACTTGATCCTGGCCTTCCCCTTCCTCCTGATCATCCTGGCGCTTTCAGGCTCCCTTACCCAGCGGCTGACCCAGATCGGGGTCCCGGAAGGTAACCCCTCTCGGCTGACCTACCTCATCATCATCCTGAGCGTCTTCGGCTGGCCCTATCTCGCTCGAATCGTGCGCGGGCAGGTACTCAGCCTGCGCGAGCGGGAGTTCGTCGAGTCGGCGGTCGCCTTGGGCGCCGGCACCTTCCGGATCCTCTTCCGGGAGATCCTGCCGAACCTGTGGGCGCCGATTCTGGTCTACGCGACCCTGCTGCTCCCGACCTACATTGGCACGGAGGCGGCCCTTTCCTTCCTGGGCGTCGGCGTGCTGCCTCCTGAGCCCTCCTTCGGTGCGATGCTTGCGGATTCGGTCCAGTACTTCCGACTAGTCCCGTCGTACCTGTTCATCCCAGGCACCGTCCTGGTCATCGTCGTGGTCACCTTCAATCTGGCAGGCGATTCAATTCGCGATGCCATTGATCCGAAGGCGTCACGAAAGTAGGGGTACCAAGCAACTGATCAACGGTTGACGAAACATCATCGGGGAGCACCCCGGTGCATCGAGTAAGGAGAGGGATTATGGGCATAGTGAAGTCCGGCACGCGGCTTGCCGCTGTTGCCGCGGCGAGCGCGCTGCTGCTTGCAGCATGCGGTGGCTCGTCGACGAGCAGTGAAAGCGGGGCCGCTTCGGCACCGGCGAGTGCTGCGGCAAGTGGAGGTGCAGGCGGTGGCGAGCCACAGGCTGGCGGAACCGCGTACATCCTCACCAACGCCGAGCAGTTGCTCACCCTTGACCCGCAGGTTGTCTACACCGGTGAGGATCTCGCCTTCCTTGGCGCGACTCTGACCCGGACGCTGACCGCCTACAAGATGTCGCCCGACAACAATGAGGGCACCAGCCTGGTCCCCGACATGGCTACCGACACGGGTCGGGTCAGCAATGGCGGCAAGACCTGGGAGTTCACCCTCAAGGATGGAATCTCCTGGGAGACCGGTGAGGCCGTGACGTGTGCGGATATCGCTTATGGCGTGTCCCGCACCTTCGATATCGGCGTCACCAACGGTGGTCCGACCTATGGCATCGCCTACCTGGATGTCCCGAGCGCCGAGGACGGTAGCTCGGCATACAAGGGCCCGGCCGATGGCACGGGTCAGGAGCTGTTCGACAAGGCCGTCACCTGCTCTGCCGACGGCAAGACGATCACCTTCAACCTGAACAAGGCCGTTCCGGACTTCAACTACGCGGTGACATTGCACTCCTTCGCCGCTGTTCCGAAGGCCGCCGACACCGGTGCTGAGTACGGCAACAAGATCGTCTCCAATGGCCCGTACAAGATCTCCGAGTACCAGAAGGGCAAGGGCGGCAAGCTCGTCCTCGTCCGGAACGAGAACTGGGATCCGGCCAGCGATGACTACCGCAAGGCGTACCCGGATAGCTGGCAGGTCGACTTCGGCCTGGACGAGACGGTCATCGACCAGCGCGTCATCCAGTCCTCGGGCAACGACGAGACGGCACTGACCCAGGGTCTGACAACGGCATCCCTGCCGCTGGTCTTCGATGATCCCGCGGTCGCCAGCCGGGCAATCGATGCCTTCGATCCGTACACCCGCTACACGGCAATCAACGTGGAGAAGGTGCCGGACAAGCTGGTTCGCCAGGCCATTGGCGTGGCCCTCGATCGCGAGGCGCTGCTGAAGAATGCCGGTGGCAAGTACGCCGGTGAATTCGCCGATGGCGCCGTCAAGCCGAATATCGGTGTCGACTACGCGGCAACCGGTCTGTGGGACGGCCTGCTCGGTCAGGCGGTGCCCGGCACCGGTGACCCCGAGTTCGCCAAGAAGCTCCTGGCCCAGGCGGGCGTGAAGGACCTCACCATCACCCTGGACTACGCCCAGAGTGATGACGGCGACAAGGCAGCAGCCATCTACGTCGAGTCCTTGAAGAAGGCGGGCATCACGGTTAAGCCCAACCCGATCGAGCCAGGCCAGTACTACGGCGTGGTCTTCAAGGATCCGAACGAGCTGCTCGTCGGTGGCTGGGGCCCGGACTGGCCCAACGCCTCCACGGTCATCCCGCCGCTCTTCACCGTGGCGGGTGGCTGGGATCTGTCCCGCGTTGATGACAAGGCCTTCAACGACAAGGTGCTGGCCGCATCAACCGAGTTGGATCGCGCGAAGCAGGCCACCATGTGGCAGGAGCTGAACAAGGAGGCCGCCGAGCAGATGTGGATCATCCCGACTCGATTCGGGCGTGATCAGCGGCTCGCCGGCACCAAGATCGGCCCGGTCTACAGCTGGCCGGCGTACGGCTCATGGCCGTATGCCGATATGTACATCACGCAGTAGGCAGCATCAACCGTGGGGGGCGGGGCTTGCCCCGCCCCCCACGGAACATCGCTCGTTGCTCGTCCACCGAACCTCAGAGGGGAGTGCCATGACCGTCTTCATCATCCGCCGCGTCCTGTTGATGCTCCTCATGCTGTTCCTCCTCTGCCTCGCCGTCTTTGTCCTGTTCAGCCTGCTGCCGGCCGATGTCGCGCGGCTGACCTGCGGAAAGATCTGCACCGACGAGACACTCCAGCTCAACCGCATCCGGCTTGGCCTGGACAAGTCCGTTGTCGAGCAGTTCTACATCTTCGTTAAGGGCCTCTTCTTTGGCCGCGTCTACCCAGGTGGCGCCAAGGACATCATTTGCGACGCGCCCTGCCTGGGGTATTCCTTCACGCGCAACGAGCCCGTTCTCAAGCTCATCCTCGAGCGGCTGCCGGCCACCATTTTCCTGGCCATGGGAGCGTTCGTGCTGTTCCTGGTCGCCGGTGTCTCACTCGGTGTGTACAGCGCCCTGAGACGCGGGCGCTGGCAGGACAAGACGGTTATGGGCGTGAGCCTGATCGGCTACTCCCTGCCCGCCTTCTTCATCGGACTGGTCTTCATCTTCTTCATCATCATTCGGTGGCAGATCCTGCCCTTCCCGTCCTATGTGGCGCCGTGGGAGGACCCGGGCCAGTTCTTGCAGACGATGATCCTGCCCTGGATCGTGCTCTCGATCCTGTACGCAGCCTTCTACACGCGCCTTGCGCGAAGCCAGATGCTGGAAACCCTTGGCGAGGACTTCATTCGCACGGCCCGAGCCAAGGGGCTGCGCGAGCGGACCGTTATCGGCAAGCATGCCCTGCGGGCCGGGCTTACCCCCATCGTTACCGCCGCCGGCCTTGATCTCGCCGGTCTCCTCGGTGGCGCCATCATCACGGAGAGCATCTTCAGCCTGCCGGGCATTGGTGCCCTGGCCGTTTCATCGGTGACTAACCCGGATCAGGCCGTACTCGTGGGCGTAACCCTGCTGACGGCGACCTTCGTCATCTTCGCCAACCTGATCGTTGACATCCTCTACGCCGCTATCGACCCCCGGGTGAGGCTGTCATGAGCGGGCCAATGCTTGATGTGCGAGACCTACGCGTTGAATTCCCGACGGAGGATGGCATCGTCCACGCCGTCGACGGCGTCTCCTTCACTGTCGAGCGGGGCAAGACCCTGGCGATCGTCGGGGAATCCGGCTCAGGCAAGTCGGTGACCTCCCAGGCCATCATGGGCTTGCTGAATCGGCAATCCGCCAACATCTCTGGGCAGGCCCTCCTTGATGGAGTTGACCTCATCTCGATGGACGATGACGAGGTCCGAACCAGGCGCGGATCCACGATGGCGATGATCTTCCAGGATCCGATGTCGAGCCTGCACCCGTACTACCGAGTCGGCGACCAGATCATCGAAGCCGTGCGCGTCCACCAACAGGTGTCCAAGGTGCAGGCCCGAGCACAGGCAATCGACATGCTGGCCAAGGTGGGTATCCCCAGCCCGGAGCGGCGGGTCGATGACTATCCGCATCAGTTGTCCGGGGGCATGCGCCAGCGGGTGATGATTGCCATGGCCCTGGTCAACTCCCCGGAGTTGCTGATCGCTGACGAGCCAACGACGGCCCTAGACGTGACCGTTCAGGCACAGATCCTCGAACTCATCCAGCGGCTCCAGGAGGAGACGAACACCGCGGTCATCCTGATCACCCATGACCTCGGCATCGTGGCCGATGTGGCAGACGAGGTCATGGTGATGTACGGCGGGCGGGCGGTGGAAAAGGGCTCCCTCGACGACATCTACTACCGGCCGCAAATGCCGTACACCCTGGGCCTGCTGTCCTCGATCCCGCGGATGGACCAGGTGATTGTGGACCGCCTTGATCCAATCCCGGGCAATCCTCCATCGCTGATCAACCTTCCCCAGGGCTGCGTCTTCAGCCCACGCTGCACCTACCGAGACTTGGTGCCGGACGGCCGATGCGGCACGGAAAGGCCATCGATGGACGAGCCGGAGCCGGGGCATTTCGTCCGCTGCCACCTGACCCAACCTCAGCGGGTGGAAATCTCCGGCCGGATTCTCGCGGAGCTCTCGGGGGATCGCGCATGACCTCCAACGAGATCCTGACGGTACGCGACCTGCAGGTGCACTTCCCGGTAAAGGGCCGGGGGCTGTTCCCTCGCCGCATTGGCGAAATCAAGGCGGTTGACGGGGTGTCTTTCTCCCTCGCCGAGCAGGAAACCCTCGGCTTGGTGGGGGAGAGTGGCTGCGGTAAGTCAACGACCGGTCGGGCCGTACTTCGGCTACTCCAACCAACGGGTGGGCAGGTTCTTCTCGACGGCGTCGACACAACCAGGATGTCCAGGCGCGCCCTGCGTCCGCTGCGGAGCAAGGCGCAGATGATCTTCCAGGATCCGTACAACGCGCTCAACCCGCGTCAGACGGTCGGCAGCATCATCGGGGCGCCGTTCCGAATCCAGGGAATTGATCCCCCCGGCGGGATCCGCAGGGCCGTTCAGGACCTCATGGATCGGGTGGGTCTCAATCCCGAGCACTACAACCGGTATCCCAATGAGTTCTCCGGCGGCCAGCGCCAGCGCATTGGCATTGCCCGCGCCGTGGCGCTTCGCCCGAAACTCATCGTCTGCGACGAGCCGGTGTCTGCCCTGGATGTGTCCATCCAGGCTCAGATCGTCAACCTCCTTCGCGATCTCCAGCAGGACTTCAAGGTTTCCTATCTCTTCATTGCGCACGATCTGTCCGTTGTCCGGCAGATTTCCGATCGTGTTGCCGTGATGTACCTCGGACACATTGTCGAGTCGGCGTCGCGTGAGGACCTGTACGCCAGCCCGATGCACCCGTACACCCACGCACTGCTGTCGGCCGTTCCCATCCCTGACCCGCGTGCCCAGAAGTCCCGCGAGCGGATCCTGCTTCAGGGGGACCTACCGAGTCCGATGAACCCACCCTCGGGCTGTGTCTTCCGGACGAGGTGCTTCCGGGCGGAAGAGCGCTGCAGTGTCGAGTCACCAGAACTTCGTGAACTCGCCTCGGGCCATCAGGTGGCCTGCCACTTCCCGGTTGGACACCTACCGGTCGATATCACCATCGTCGGGCCAGACTCCGGCTTCACCGAGCAGATGTCAGTCAAGGGGCCGTTGGCGAGCGAGGTCGTGGCTGACATGGCGGGCTCAGGGACGGGCTTTGGGACGGTGCCGGACGAGTTGGACGATTCGAAGGGCAACCCACGCGCCATCTGAGCGCACAATGGTGCCGTGACCAGACGGCCGGCCGGAATTCACCGCTTGATCTGCGCCTGTGCGGTTGCCCTCTTGGTCGCCTGCTCGCCTCAGGCACCTGAGGCTTCAACGCCGGCGAGTAGTGATGTCGTCCTACTCGAGGTGGCTGATCGTCCCAACACAGCCCTAGCCGATACGGCTTGCCGTCACGGCATCTTCTCGGCGATGGATCGGGCCGCAGTTGCTACTGCGCTGTCGGCGGCTGGAGCGGCGGATGGCGGCCGGTACGAACCAGCGTTCTCGATGTCGCCACCAAGCATTCCCTCGTTTGATCCCTCGTATCGTCACCTACCCGTGGGTGATGGGAGGGGCGACGTGGAGGCCGCGCAGCGGGCTCTCGCCGATTGCGGTCACCCGCAGGGACTCACCGTTCGCCTCGCATTTGCACCGGGGGATGCTGTGGTGGCCGAAGTGATTCGGGTCAGCCTCTATCGAGCCGGAGTCACCGTGGAGCCCGCGGGCGCTGGGCGCGCTGATCTCACCCTGCGCACCTATCGCCCCGATCGGCCGGGAGTTGTCGGGTTCTGGCAACCGCTTGCGCAAGCGGCGAAGCTCGCTGCGGTCGATCTGTTGCTTGCCTCGCCCGAGGCGTCATCCGATGACGTGGGGATGCAGGGTGATCTTGGCCGGATGATCGACCGGCTCGTCCTGGAATCAGGCCATTTCATCCCGCTTGCGCACCGAACGCAATAGCGGTGCTCGGTGGTTGGCGGTGCTAGGCAAGCAGGTGCTCGCGGAAGAACTCGACTTCCAGCATCATCAGATTTTCAGCCACGACCTCCTGCGGGGTCATGTGAGTGACCCCGCTCAAGGGGACGACTGAGTGGGGCTTCCCCGCCGCCAGCAGGGCACTCGACAACTGCAGGGTGTGCGCGACGAGCACGTTGTCGTCGGCGAGACCATGGATGAGAAGCAGTGGCTTGACGAGTTTATGGGCCCGGCGCAAGAGGGAGGCGCGCTCGTAGGCGTCGGCATTGGTAGCCGGGTCCGCGAGGTACCGCTCGGTGTAGGCGGTGTCGTATAGCCGCCAATCGGTCACTGGCGCACCGGCGACGGCTGCCCCGAATACGTCCGGTCGTTCCATCAGCGCGAGTGCGGCCAGATAGCCGCCGAAAGACCAGCCTCGGATGCCAACGCGGGTGGCGTCTAGGTCCGGGTTGGCCTCGGCAACGGCCTCCAGAGCCCGAACCTGATCCTCGACGACGACGGCGGACCAATCCGCAGTGATGGACCGCTCCCAGGCCGGGCCCCGACCGGGGGTGCCGCGTCCATCGGCCACGATGACCGCGAATCCCTGGTCGGCGAACCATTGGTCGCTGGCGAAGGCAAGGGCCGAGTTGATCACTCGCTGAGCGTGCGGTCCGCCGTAGGGGGACATGATCACCGGGACCTTCGTTCCGGGGATGTGGCCTGTCGGCATCAGCAGGCACGCTGGCAGGGCGTCCGCACCGACCCGGGATCGGACGGGGCGAATGTCCAGAGTTGGCCGCTGTGCCAGGTTCTGGATCTCAATCGAGGTGGTCAGTGTGCCTGCTCGGGCAATCGACCGCGGCTCTTCGGCATCGGCCGTGACGGTGACGAGAACCTCACCGGAGCAGATCGCGTTCGCCCAGCCGTTGCCATCCGTCAACCGGCTCGTCTCACCTGTTGCGGTGTCGATCCGGTAGGCGTCCAAGCCCATGGGGTCGGCGCTTGCCAGAACTGTCACCTGTGCTGCAGTTGCCTCCAGCAGGGCATGGACCTGTAAGCCCACTGGACTCAGAGCCTGACCGTCTCGATAGACGCGGTAGGTATCGGCCGGATGGTCAGGTAGCACCTCAATCAAGGCACCCGACTCGTC
>JAULZL010000348.1:881-3040 GCA_032117355.1 Candidatus Nanopelagicales bacterium | reverse complement strand
CCGAGAGCTACTGGGGCAACGTCAATCCAGTTGGTCCGCGTGCTTGCTACGACGAGGCCAAACGCTTCGCCGAGGCGCTCACGATGTCTTACCGCACGAAGCATGGCGTCAACACCGCGATCATGCGGATCTTCAATACTTATGGGCCACGGATGCGGCCGAATGACGGTCGAGCGATCCCCAACTTCGTGAACCAGGCGTTGGCCGGTAAATCAATCACGGTTCAAGGCGACGGGAGCCAGACGCGGTCGCTGTGTTACGTCGACGACCTCGTTGAGGGCGCGCTGCGGTTGCTGTTTTCAGATCTCGCCGGACCAGTGAACATGGGCAATCCCCACGAGATGACGATCCTGGAATTGGCGGAGTTCATCCGTGAACTCACCGCATCCGATTCTGCGCTGCAGTTCATTCCCCGCGCGCAGGACGACCCATCGCAGCGCCAACCCGACATCACACTTGCCCGGACAGAATTGCAGTGGGAACCCCAAGTCGATGTTCGTGACGGTTTGCAGGAGACAATCGATTGGTTCCGCCGCAGCGGTGATCCAGAGTCGGCGTTGGACTTGCCCGCTCCCACCCGGATACGGGCGGAGGAAAGCAAACCCCAATATCGCGTCGCTGTCGTAGGTACCGGCTACGTCGGCGCTGTAACCGCCACCTGTTTTGCGTTCCTCGGACACTCGGTCATCGGCCTCGACAGCGATTCCTCACGCGCGGGCCAACTCAACAATGGGCAAGCTCCGTTCATCGAGTCGGGCCTGCCCGAAATGCTGAAGTCAGCTTTGGCGACGGGCAGACTCAGGTTCACAGACCGCCCGGCAGACGCCTTGTCCGAGGCTGATTTCGTAATTCTTTGCGTCGGCACGCCGCCCGGTCCGACTGGGTCTCCAGACTTGGCGCAATTGGAGAGCGCAGTCCAAACGATGGCTCCCTATCTGCGATCCGATGTAATCATCGTCAACAAGTCGACTGTTCCGGTCGGCTCCGGCAACTGGACGCGGGCGGTCCTCGAGGACGCGATAGAGTCGGGCCGGCAGCAGACCTTCCATGTCGTTTCCAACCCTGAGTTCCTCCGTGAGGGCTCTGCCATCGAAGACTTTTTGTACCCCGACCGCATCGTGTTGGGTGGCGTCGCTACCGACGTCGGTCGCGTTGCGGCTCTCTACAAGCCGGTTTTGGATCAGTCCTTCGAAGGTGGCCGTGCGGGTGTCAGGCCTGCCTTGATCAGCACTGAAATTGCTTCCGCGGAAATGATCAAATACGCCGCAAATGCATTTCTTGCCACGAAGATTAGCTTCGCCAACGAAATAGCCAGGTTGTGCGAGTTCTTCGGCGCTGACGCACGCGAGGTTCTTCCCGCAATCGGCGCAGATAGCCGGATCGGTACTTCTTTCCTCAGTCCAGGTGTGGGATGGGGCGGTTCTTGCTTCGGCAAGGATGTCGCGGCGCTGATTGCTTCGGGTCAAGAGTTTGGGTACACGCCGCCGATGTTGCGCGCGACCGTCGAGATCAACGAGACGCAACGCGCCCATGCGGTGCGCAAACTCCAGCACGAACTCCATATTTTGAAGGGCCGCAGGATTGCGGTGCTGGGGTTGACGTTCAAACCCGGAACTGATGATTTACGCGACGCCCCAGCGCTCGACATCGTGCGCCGTCTAGTCTCTGGCGGGGCAGTTGTGTCGGCCTTCGATCCTGTCGTCAAATCGTTGCCGGCTGAGTTTGGGGCGGTTCGCCTAACCTGTGATGCCTACGAGGCGGCCGATCGGGCAGATGCCGTTCTCGTGGCAACTGAGTGGCCGGAGTTCCGGCTGATCGACGCCGCGGAACTTCGCCGCGTTATGAGGGGGGATTTAGTAGTGGACGGTCGAAACTGTTTGCCCGAAGACATTTTCAAACGATCCGGCTTGCGTCTTGTCGGATTCGGCTGGTGAATGAAATCGAGCCACCGACATGACCCTCAACCCAGCACAGGAGAATTCGGCTACTGCGAAAGCATTGCCGCCAGTCGGTAGCCACCGAGATCAGGTTCTCAAGCTTGCGTTGCGGCACCGCTATCTTCTCGAATTCGCCGATGCGGTGACGCTGACGATGTCAGCCACTCTCGGCGCGCTGGTCCTAAGTCAGGTCAGTCCGGTCCGCGCTGGTGGGCTCGGCAT
>JAULZL010000348.1:0-796 GCA_032117355.1 Candidatus Nanopelagicales bacterium | reverse complement strand
CGGCCGACCGAGTGGTGGCGGCCCGGCATGGTGGCCCGGTGCGTGCCGACCGCTGCTCTTTTGGCCTTGGCGTTTGATGCTTTCGTTCTCCACGGCGGACGGATGACGCTCACCGCGGCGGTGGCGATGACCTTGCCGGCCGTCCTTCTTGTTCCCATTGGGCGCAGGATTGTGGTGCGGGCATTCGACCCCGCGGTCACCCGCATTGTCGTAGTTGGGTCGGGGCCCATCGCGGAGCGTTTGACTTCTAGGCTCAAGAGATGTCCCGATACCAGGGTTGTCGGCTATGTCGACAACAACGTTGCTCCGGGAACCACGGTACTGGGCGGGCTTGATGGCCTGGCTGCTGTCTGCGAGTCCTATGAGATCGACCGGGTGATTCTGGCCTTCCCGAACTCGAGCGACGCGGCAGTTCTGCAAGCTATGCGGACGCTTGAAGGCAAAGTGCCGGTTTCGGAAATCCCTCGCTACTTCGAACTTCACAATTGGCGCAGTGAAACCGAGGACCTGCAGGGAATAACCCTCGTTCACCTGCCCACAGCATCCCTCGGGCCGTGGGCGCAAGCCACCAAGCGGCTGATGGACCTAACCCTGGCATCATCTGCCCTGCTGGTCGCTTCACCCATGCTTGCGATGATCGCGATTGCCATCAAGATGGACAGCCCGGGTCCAGTCTTTTTCCGGCAAGAACGGACCGGCCGAGCCGGCAAGCCGTTCCGGATTTTCAAGTTCCGGTCCATGACCGCGGACGCGTGGGAGCAGCGCCATGTGGTTGCCCAGAGCAATGAAGTCGATG
>JAULZL010000347.1:0-4349 GCA_032117355.1 Candidatus Nanopelagicales bacterium | reverse complement strand
TCGAGGACCGGAGCCAGACCAAATACACGAACGCGATCGACACGGTCGTGAGCATCCAGTTCGGTGACCGGGTGAAGATCGTCGACGGGGCCGATCGTGGCCGGATCTATCGCTACATGGGCTCGACCGGGACGCTCGTTCCCAAGGGTGCGGACTACAACGACAAGGCCCTCTGGCAGGAAGTCAAGGCCATCAAGGCGCTCCCGTCGATAGGCAATCTCACCTCGTCCAATTCGACTGCGGTCGGGGGCGTGGCGGTCTTCAATTCGGTCGAGTCGGGCGCATTGGCGCAGATCAGCGACCTGGCGGACCTGCGGGTCGGCAGCCTGTCGCTGACCGCGACCGCCGCTGCAGAGCTGGTCGCGGACCTCGACAGCTACGTCTCGAGTTCGGGAGGCAGCGCCTTCGGCAGCGGGCGCAGCCTTGCGGCCAATGGTGCGGTGGCGGTCAACGACGTGCGGGGCGGCGCCGTGGCGACCCTGCTTCGAAGCGAGGTGAGCGCTGCGTCCGGCGATGTCACGGTCCAGGCCATCAACACGTCGTCGCTGCAGGCCATCAACAAGAGTGTGACCAAGTCGAAAGGCCAAGCCCTCGGCGGCATGCTGGCCTTCAACTCCCTGGGCTGGGCAGGTCAGAGTCTGCTCACGGCCGGGATCGATGCCTTGCTGGGTACCGAACTCGGTGTGCGTGATGAGGCAGGGGCGTTGGCTCAGGTGATCGATTCGGAGGTGTCGGCCGCAGGCGACATCCTGGTGGGTGCGAAGCAGCAGGCCACCTTCTCGGCCACGCTCAGCAATGACGCGACTTCGGCCGCTTCGGCGCTGTTCGGCGCCGAGGGCATGTCGGTCAGTCTGGCGCTCGCGCAAAACCGGGTGGCGAGCCTTGCGACCGTCGAAGTGACGGACAGCCCGCTGACGGCCCAGGGCGATCTGACGGTCCGGGCCGAGGAGATTGCGGATTTCACGGCTGAAAGCAGTCTCAAGTCGGTCTCGACCACCACCAACGACGGCGGTCAGAGCCTGCTCGGCAAGCTGATCGACCAGATGACGTCGGAGTATGACTTCACGACCCGGTCTGGCAGGCAACAGTTGCAGGACGGCGACTCGGTCTATCTGGCGAGCGACTATCGGGGCGGGGGCATCAGCGGGTCGGTGTACCGCTATTCCGGTCCGACGGTGACGCTCACCCTGGGGTCCACCAACTTCACGACGCCGGAGTGGAAGCGCATCGCCCGCCAGACCTATTCAGATGTGCTGCCCGGCCTCAACATCTCCGGCTCGGATTCGATCGGGGTGGGCGCATTGGTGGTCCGCAATGACCTCAGCGCTGGGGTGAAGGTCCTGGTCGATGAGGCAGAGCTCGTCGCAGAGGGCGATCTCATCCTGGAGGCCTTGGAGGCCACGAACTTCGCGGCGGCCACCAGCGGCGTTGTCACGTCATCGGGTGGCAGTGCCACCGGCCGGGGCACGAGTCTGGCGGCCGGCGGCATCGTGGTCAGCAATGTCGTGCTGGCCGATGCTGCGATCCTGGTGCGGGACTCACGGCTCGACGCGGGGGGCGATCTGTCGGTCCATGCGGAAAACGAGAGCCTGATGGACGCCACGCTCAACAGCGTGATGAAGTCGGGGGCGGATGCGCTGGGCGTGTCGCTCGCCTTCAACTCGATGGGCTGGCGTGCACAGAATTTTCTGTTCCAGGCGATCGATGCGCTGCTCGGCACCGGCATCGGCCAGGAACAGCCCGCCGAGGCCAGTGCCCTGATCATCGACACCGTGCTGCGGGCCGAGGGCGACCTGAGCGTCTTGGCGACCAACGTCGCACAGCTCAACGCCACCCTGAGCAACGCGGCGACTTCGCAAGCGTCGGCGCTCTATGGTGCCAGTGGCATGGCCGCATCGGCGGTGCTTGCGAGCAACAAGGTGTCGGGGGGTGCGAGGGCGATCGTCGATTACACCGAAGAGTTTGGATCGCTCGCTGACGATGCTGCCCAGATCGATGCCGGCGGTGAGCTCAGGATCGAGGCCAAGGATGCGACCGGTATCCACTCCAATGCCAAGCTCGTCGCCTCGTCGACGACCACCAATCTGGGCGGTGTGGACGTGCTCCGCAAGGGTGCCGGCGCGATCGTTGACGCCAAGAACGCTCCGAAGTATCTGAGCAGTGACATCGGGGTGCAGCCCATCTTGTTCGATGACCGCGTGAAGGTCGTCTCGGGCGATCTTGAGGGCAAGCTGTTCCGCTACATGGGCAGCAGTGGCAATTTCAAGCCGACGGCTGAAGACTACGGCAACAAGGATCTGTGGCAGGAGATCGCCACGACCAATGCCATCCCCGATATTGGCAATGTCAGCGATTCCGACTCGATGGCGATCGGCGGGCTGGTGGTGCTCAATGATGTGAAAGGTGGCGCGGCCGCGCAGCTGTTGAACGCCTCCCAGGTCGAGGCGGGCTCGGTGGTGATCACGGCGCTTGCAGATCAGACCCTCACCGCGGAGCTGGACAGCTACGCCAAAAGTTCGGGCGGCAGTGCCTTTGGCAAAGGCACCAGCCTGGCCGTGAACGCGGCGATCGCCACCAACCGGATGCTGGGCGGTGCAGTGGTGGAGTTGCTCGACAGCCAGGTGACTGCCCTCACGGGCGATGTGGTGCTGCAGGCGATCAACTCGTCCAATTTGGACGCCACCAACAAGAGCGTGACCGAGTCCGGCGCCGACGCGGCCGGGGTCATGCTCGCGTTCAACACCATCGGCTGGAAGCCCAGCAATGTCTTCGCCCTGGCCATCGACGCGCTGGTGGGCAGCGAGTTGGGTGAAACAGACCCTGCCAGCGACAACCGGATCCGTGTCGAACCATCGACGATTAAGGCTAAAGGCAACATTCGGGTCGATGTCGCGCAGACGGCCTTGCTCAAAGCGACGCTCAGTAACGATGCGACTTCAGCCGCCTCGGCACTCTTCAATGCCAGCAGCAAGGCTGCCAGCGCAGTCCTCACCATGAATCGCGTGGCGAGCCAGACGCGTGTCGAGGTGGCTGACAGCGTCCTGAACGCCGAACTGGGTGTCTCGATCACCGCGACCGAGCGTGCGGGTATCGACGCCAGCAGCAGCCTCAAGGCGATGTCGAGCACCAAGAACGATGCCGGCACAAGCATTCTGGGCAAGCTGATCGACGAGATGGCCGAAAGCTACGATTACACGAGCCGGTCGGGTATTCAGGATCTTCAGACCCGCGATCGCGTTTACGTGGCGAGCGACCACGACAAGGGGGGGGTGAAGGGGGCGGTCTACCGCTACAAGGGCGAGTTGAAGGCAGTCAACCTCGAGACCGCGAATTATCTCGATGCCGCGCTCTGGGCACGCGTTTCCCAGGCAGCCCCCTCGGAGGCCATCCCGAGTCTGAACGTATCCGATTCGGATTCGATGGCGATTGGCGGGTTGGTCGTGCTCAATGACCTGCGCGGCGGCGCGACGGTCAGCGTCACACAGAGCGAGATCACCGCGAGCACAGCCGCCCTGACCGTCAGGGCGCTGGAACAGACCGACCTCGAGGCCGTGTCCGAAGGCCTCGTCACGTCCTCCGGTGGGAGCGCGTTCGGCAAGGGGCAGAGTCTGGCGGTGAACGGGATGATCGTCACCAACCTGGTCCTTGCGGACGCCGCAGCCACGGTGACGGGGAGCTTGTTGCAGGCGGGCCAGACCCTGCTTGTCGAGGCTGAGAACGATTCAGGCATCAGCGCGACGCTCAACAGCGTGACCCAGGCCGGGGCCGATGCCGTCGGCGTGTCGCTGGCTTTCAATACCCTGGGATGGCGTCCGCAGAACATCCTGTTCCTGGCGCTGGACGCTCTTCTGGGCACTGGCATTGGCCAACAGGCTCCGTCGGGTGCCCGGGCCATCGTCACCGATTCGCTGCTGCGCTCTGGCGACGATACCTCGGTGCTCGCCAGCAACCGTGCGGGCCTCAATGCCACCTTGAGCAACGCGGCCGAATCCGCGGCGTCTGCGCTCT
This sequence comes from Candidatus Nanopelagicales bacterium, assembly GCA_032117355.1. Lineage (GTDB taxonomy): Bacteria > Actinomycetota > Actinomycetes > S36-B12 > S36-B12 > REEB460. The sequence goes on along the minus strand of JAULZL010000347.1, from coordinate 341 downwards.
ACGGCGCGTCCGGCGCCGCGGCGTCGGCGGTGCTGGCCAGCAATCTGGTGTCGGCCGACGCGAAAGCCTCGATCGATTGCACCGCAGCGTACAAGCTACCCGTCGGCGTGTCACACCACGTGCGCGCCGGGGGTGACCTGGCGATCCGCGCCACCGACGAGGCCGGCATCTTCGCCAACATCAAGCTCACCGCCTCGTCCGTCACCTCGAACACCGGTGGTGTGAGCGTGCTGAAGAACTCGCTCTTGCAAGCGAACCTGCGGCCCTTCAAGTTCGAGAGCTCCGACGGCTCCCAGTTCCTCGATTTCGGTGACATCGTTCGTGTGGCCCAGGACCACAGT
>JAULZL010000346.1:0-6895 GCA_032117355.1 Candidatus Nanopelagicales bacterium | reverse complement strand
GATCGTCGGGCTCTCAGGTTGGTTCGCTGGTCGTTCGCGCCCGGCGACCAGCGCTCGAGAAGCGGTCTGCCGCGGCCTACATGAGCTCGGGCCCGCCGGTGGCGCGCTCAACTCGATGGTTCGCTCCTATGGGGCAGTCCTGAGGTGGCTGGTCATCAGCGTTCTCGTGCTGGTACTGACCATGGCAGGCGTAATCTCGGTTTGGCGCGTGGTCTGGGTCTGCGCACTTGCCGGAGGCTTCCTGGCGTTGATCGAGTTGTTGAATGGGCCCAATCGGGATCAGTACGCCGAGGTTGGCTCAGGGGACGCAACCTCCCCCTCCGTCACGGGAGAGATTCCGGCGCAAACCTGACAGGCAGGATCACCTGAACGTCGTACGGCGGTCAGGTTCAGGCAACAGGGCGGGCAGCCCACCAGGCCAAAAGGGCCTCGGTGGCTGCCTGCTCTTCCATCGGGCCCTGGTCTAGTCGGAGTTCGAGTAGGAACTGGTACGCCTGGCCGACCGCCGGACCAGGTGGAATCCCGAGGATCCGCATAATCGCCTGGCCATCAAGGTCAGGCCGGACGGAGGCAAGCTCCTCTTCGGCTGCAAGTTCAGTGATGCGCTCCTCTAGGTGGTCATACGCCCGCTGGAGTGCGGCGGCTCGACGTCGGTTCCTCGTCGTCGAATCTGCCCGCGTCAATTTATGCAGCCGGGTAAGAAGTGGGCCGGCGTCCCGGACGTATCTGCGCACCGCGGAGTCTGTCCACTCGCCCGTACCGTAGCCATGAAACCTCAAGTGCAGCTCGACGAGCCGCGAGACCGCGACAATCTCGTCATTGGAGAAGCGAAGCGCCTGCATCCGCTTCTTTGTCATCCGTGCCCCGACCATCTCATGGTGATGGAAGGAAACTCGACCATCGGACTCGAACCTTCGCGTGCGGGGCTTGCCAATGTCGTGAAGCAGGGCGGCCAGCCGCAGCACCGGGTCCGGGCCACTTGCCGGCTGATGTGCGTCTTCAAGTGCCATCGCCTGCTCTAGGACGGTGAGTGTGTGCTCGTAGACATCCTTGTGATGATGATGCTCGTCGGCCTCGAGTCTCAGCAGGGGCAACTCAGGGAGGACGAAGTCGGCGAGGCCGGTGTCCACCAGGAGGGTGAGGCCGCGCCGTGGCTCGGCCGACATGACGATCTTCATCAACTCAACCCGGATCCGCTCGGCCGACACGATGGTCAACCGTTCGCGCATCCGGTCCATTGCTTCGACCGCATCCGGGGCGACATCAAAGCCCAACTGGGAGCAGAACCGCGCCGCCCGCATCATCCGCAGGGGATCGTCCCCGAAGGAAATATCCGGTGAACCCGGAGTGCGGATCAACCTCTGGTCGAGATCGGTCACCCCGTCGTAGGCGTCCACAAGTGCCAGTGAGGGCAGTTCAAGGGCCATCGAATTGATGGTGAAGTCGCGCCGCCCAAGATCACCCAGTAGGGAGTCACCGAAATTCACTTCAGGCTTGCGGGAATCCGCGTCGTAGTGCTCACTGCGATAAGTGGTGAACTCACAGTCCCGACCGTTGATCCGAGCTCCAACGGTGCCGAATCGGATGCCCACCTCCCAGGTTGTTTCCGTCCAACCCTTGAGTAATTCGAGGATCGCCTCGGGACGGGCATTCGTCGTGAAGTCCAAATCGGGCGCTTGCACGAGGCGGCCGAGGAACGCATCCCGCACCGGGCCCCCCACGAGGGCCACGTCATAGCCAGCCGCGGCGAAGCGTTGGCCGATGTCTGTGAGGAGGCCGGCCAGGGGGGCGAGTTGGGCAACGGCACGGCGGGTATCAAGGGCCGGCATGTAGGTGAGAGTAGTGAGTGCCCGCGTCGGTTTATCCTGCCCCTATGACCGCCCAGCCTGAGCCCCGGGAGCCGGTGACTCCCGAGCGACGGCCGGATAGGGCCTCGCTACGGACAGTGGACGAGACGTCTGCGGGTGGCCTCGTTCTTGACCTGTCCACCGCGATGCCACAAGTTGCACTCATTGCTCGCCGTGATCGTCGGGGTCGACTGGTGTGGTCGCTACCCAAGGGACACCAAGAAGATGGTGAAACCCTCGAGGACGCGGCGGTCCGAGAAATCCGCGAGGAGACGGGCATTGAGGGACGAGTTGTCGCCTCACTCGGGCCCATCGAATTCTGGTTCATGACTCCGGATCGACGGGTTCATAAGACAGTTCACCACTACATGCTTGAGGCACAGGGCGGCGAGCTGAGCGATGAGGACCTAGAGGTCGTTGACGTTGCCTGGGTCCCCCTGAACGAGGTCGCTGCGCGCTTGCGCTATCCCGACGAGCGTCGACTTGTGGACAAGGTCTACGACATTCTGGAGAGCAGAGGTACACCTGCGCCCAGAATGACAATGCCAGTCGAGGGTGGGCCCCTGCAGTGAGCCGCCTCACCCGATGGGTGCTCGTGCTGTCTCTCCTCGCCGTCTGGTGGCTTCCCGCACCGCCGGCCCGAGCGGATACATCACCTCTCATCGATGTCGTCATCGATCGATTCACCCCGCTCATCCCCCGAGAGGGCGGGACCTTGCGGATCGGCGGTCGGTTGGTAAACGGATCCCCCGCCACACTGAACGACGTCACCGTTCGATTGCACCTGTCGTCGGTCCGAATCACCGACGGAGCCCAGATCGACGAGGTCCTCGGCTCTGCGTTCGACAGCCCCTGGAGCGACAACGAGGATTACATCCTTGACTGGTCGTCCGTCGAGGTTGCCGACCAACTCGAGGCTGGAAGTCAGGAGTCGTTTTCCTTCGAGATCCCCCTGCGCGACTTGCCGTTCGGCCAACCAGGCACCTACGTCGTGAGCATCGAAGCGCAATCCGCCCGCGACGGCGTCGAGGGTCGTGCGGGCCTGACCCGCACCTTCCTGCCGTGGTTTCCCACCACAACCGCTGAGGTGCCCGTTATCCGACTCGCCTGGATGTGGCCACTGTCCGACCAGCCGGCCCGAACGGCTGATGGGACGCTCCTCGACGATCGAACGCCCACGGCGATCAGCCCCGGTGGACGCCTGCACCAGCTCGTCACCATCGGCTCTGAGTACCCGGGAGCTCTCACCTGGGTGATCGATCCGGCCCTATTGCAGACAGCAGTGCAGATCTCTGATGGCTATCGAGTGGTTCACGATGGGCAGGTGATGGTTGGGGATCGAGCACCTCAAGCGGCCACCTGGCTGGACATGCTGCGCCGTGCAGTTGCTTCTTCCACTTCTCGAGCCATTGCCTATGCAGCGATCGACGCCGATGCTGTTCGGCGAGCGGACATGCCCAATGACGTGGTGCGCTCGGTGACTATCGCCGAGCCGATCGCGTCGGCCGCTCTGGGAGAACCGGTCCGGGGAGGCTTCTATTGGGCCCCCGCAGGGTTCATTGACCGATCGACAGCAAACCTGCTTGCATCATCCGGGACTTCGGTCATCATCCGATCGACCACCGAGGGAGCCAGCGCCACGGCGTCAGCCAACGGCGTCGCCTCCGTCGGCACGCCATCAGGGAACCTTGACGTCATTGAGGGCGATCCTCGGCTCGCCCAGACCCTGGCAATGCCCCAGCGAACGTCCTCCGAAATTCTGCTGGCCCGCCAGCGCTTCCTTGCCGAGACTGCGCTTCTGGCACAGAATGCGGGTGGCCCCGTGACTATCGTCGCTGCTCCACCAGACATCCGGTGGAGTCCATCGCGACGATTCATCAGCCCCCTGCTTCGAGCGACAGCTGAAGCCCCGTGGATGGAGCCAACAACCCTGGAATCACTCCTCGGGGGCCCGCGGGTCGCATCCGGATTGCCCGCCTACGGGACGCCGGAGCGCAGATCTGAACTTCCCCCGGAGTACCTACTCAAAGTACGACGGGCACAGGATCGGCTGGGCCGACTCGCGTCGGTTCTTGAGGATCCAGGGGCCGTGATTCCACCATTCTCACTTGCGCTTCTGCGCGCCGAGTCCAGCGCTTGGCGCACCGATCTCAGCACCGGGGAGGCGCTACTTCGGTCCATTGGAATGGGATTGACGACACAGGCAAATCTGGTGCGCGTGCTGTCTTCGGGGACAGTCACCTTCTCGGGTGATGCCGGTCGAGTGCCGGTAACCATCGCCAACGACGGTGACCAGCAGGTCACCGTTGGACTCACGTTGATCGCAACACCCACCACGCGCCTTGTCGCCGAGACCGTCCAGGGCATCGTGATCGAACCGGGACGCAAGGTCAGCCTCGATGTCAATGCTCGCGTCATTGGTGGTGAGCCACTCGACGTGCGCGTACAACTACTCACCCCGAGCGGTGAGCGCTATGGGTCCGCGGGGACCATCTCCGTCGTATCGACCGCCTACGCGCGCGTTGCATCATGGGTGGTTCTTGCTGCATTCGCTGCCCTTGCCGTATTCGTTCTCGTAGGTGTCGTACAGCGAGTCCGTCGAGCCCGTCAGGAAACCAGGGGGCTCAGTGAGTGACAACGACGCCGAGCACGCCCTAGGAGCACAAGGGACGACCGCACCGGGAAACCGGCTATTGCGGTCCAGCGCCCTCATGGCGTCAGGGACGATTGTCTCTCGCGTTACCGGAGTCCTACGTGATGTGGCTGCAGCGGCAGCCCTTGGCTTCTTCCTGGTTGCCGATGCGTTCTCCCTGGGAAACAGCCTGCCAACGATCATCTACATCCTTGTCATTGGCGGAGCCTTGAATGCGGTCTTCGTGCCGCAGTTGGTCCGTCGGATGGCTGACGACAGTGACGGCGGGAAGGCCTACGCCGATCGGCTGCTGACCTTCGCCGGACTCGGGCTGCTGGCACTATCCATCATTGCCGTGCTGGCGGCACCCCTTGTGGTCGATCTGTACACGCCGGCGGACTACCCCACGAACGAGTTCGAGCTCGCGGTCGCTTTTGCTCGGTTGTGCCTGCCGCAGATCTTTTTCTACGGCCTGTACGCCATGCTCAGTCAGGTTCTGAATTCCCGTGGACACTTCGGCATGCCGATGTTCGCCCCGATTGCGAACAACATTGTTGCCATCACCACCTTTCTGATCTTCATTGCGGTGGCGGGCACTTCCGCCGCAGCGGACGGCGTCCTTACCGACCAGCAAGTCCTCATCCTGGGTATTGGAACGACGGCCGGAGTCATGACGCAGGCGGTGATTCTCATACCGGTCCTGAGGAGACATGGCTTCCACTGGCGACCGAGATTTGACTGGCGGGACGGTGGTCTCGGAAAGGCTGGGACACTCGCGCTGTGGACGATCGGTCTCGTCCTGGTCAACCAGGCGACCTATGTCGTGGTTACGCGGTTGGCGACGCAGGCAAATGTCGATGCAGCGGCGGCAGGGCTGACTGCGGCCGGACTGACCACGTATCAGAAGGCGCACCTGGTGTTCATGCTGCCGCACAGCGTGATCACCATTTCGATCGTGACAGCAATGCTGCCCGCCCTAAGTCGCTTGGCACATGCGGGCAATCTCCGGCAAGTGGGAGCCGACGTGGCTTCAACCATGCGTCTGGTGGCAGCACTCATCATCCCGGTCAGCGCTGTACTGCTTGTTTCGGGGAGTGGTATCTCGGTGCTTCTCTTCGGCTACGGCGCGGCCACCCCGCAGCAGGCATCGCTGATGGGGCAGATTGTGTCGGTCTTCATGATCGGCCTGCTCCCATTCACGTTGTTTTACGTTCTCATGCGCGGTTTCTACGCCCTGGAGGACACCAGAACCCCATTCTTGGTAACTGTGGCGTTTAGCGCTGCTTGGTTAGCGATTGCCGTTCCGGCATTCCGGTTGGTCGGGCCAGGCGGGCCCCAGGTGGCCAGCATCGCTCTCGCCTACGGACTGTCCTATTGGCTCGGCTGCGTGGCAACCTGGATTCTGCTTGCCCGCCGCCTGGGTGGTCTCGACTCAGGTCGGACTATCCGCGCTGTTCTGCGAATGCTTGCAGCCGGCCTGATGTCACTCGCGGTGATGCTGATCGGTCAGTCCGCAATGGGCAGGGTTCTTCCGGCCTCCTTCGTCAGCGATCGTCTCGGGGTGCTCACGACGGTCAGCCTTGTTAGCGTGCTGGGTGTGATCGTCTACCTCGCTTGCTCCCGCGCACTGCGGATCACCGAGGTCAACGAGGTCCTCGGTCTAGTACGGCGCCAATCTCGCCGCCTCCTGGGATCTCGGTCATGAGCGGCACGTCGATTGGGTTGCGGATTGACCGCTACGCGCTCTTGGAGGACTGCACCCGTCCGTCCTCCGGTCCAGGGATCTGGTTTTGGCGTGGTCACGACACGGTGCTCGACCGCGAGGTGTCAATCAGGATGCTTGCGCAGGGTGATCCCCGCGTACCGGCATTCTCAGGGGCTGCCCGAGCTGCGGCCATGGTGGAGGATCGGCGGCTCCTTCGGGTCCTCGACGTGCTGGATGTTCCCGCGTTCGGCACCACACCGGCAACAATTGCCGTCGTAAGCGAGTGGGCCAGGGGTAAGACCCTGCAGGAAATGCTCAGTGAAGGGGAGTGGCAACCGCTGCCCATCGACGATTCGGTTGTCATCGCTGCCGACGTAGCAAGAGCCATCGCCGCCGGCCTGGCAACTCAGGTCAACCACGGGAGATTGCGGCCCTCAAGTGTCATCGTGACCGACGCGGGCGAAGTTCGCGTCCGAGGTCTGGCCGTCGATGCCGCTCTCTGGGGGACCCTCGCTCCGGGGGCTGATCGATCGCGGGCTGATGTCGACAGCCTGGGTTCCTTGCTTTATCTGCTACTAACCGGATCCTGGTCCGGAGTACCCCTCGAATCACTTCCTTCAGCGGAGCAGACGGGTGGCCAGATCCTGGCCCCTTCGAGGATTCGAGCCGATGTGCCCAAGAGCCTGGACGACCTCGTCGCCCGGAGCGTGG
>JAULZL010000345.1:0-4479 GCA_032117355.1 Candidatus Nanopelagicales bacterium | reverse complement strand
GTCCAACTCGATATCGGCGTCGCCATCCTGAGCGGGTGCCACCTGGAGGTCACTATCCGGATTCATGCGCAGGTTGAGTCCACGTCGGCCGTTGGCTACGTTCACGGCGATCGATGAGCCCTGGCCGGTGGCGACCGTGCTGCGACCGGATACACCGGCGGTTACCGTGAAACCTGCACGAGTGCCGCTAGCCTGACCGACTGCGGTTACTCGAGCGGTTCCGTAGGCATCCGAGGACACCCGCACCTCGGTTGGGACGGTTACCGTCGCCTCGACGTCGACATCCGACGCGGCTGGACTGATGAGCAGTTGCACGCCCTTCACCCCTTGGCCAATGATGCGGGTGACTGCGACGGACTCCGGGAAGACCGTATCCACCGCGGTGTCGTATTCCTTGCCGTCCACGGTGAATCGGGCGCCGACCGAGTCGTTGCCGCGGACCTCTCCCGTGACGAGGACAACCCGTTCCGCCGAGCCCTTGGCCTCGTCCTCGGTACCGGGGTCCGCGAAGGGCGCGATGAATGGTCCGGTCCGCCAGGACATGGCGGTCAGGTCGAATGTCCCCGGCCCGGTTCCCTGCCATGGCTCGGTCGACCCGTCGTCATACGTCCAGGATTCGGTGGCCGGGTCGAGCACGATGTAGCCGATCTCGCCGGGAACGTTGTTGTCGTAGATGGCGATGACGTAGTCGTCACCCTCCTGGCTCACGGCGATCGGCGTGACTGCATGGCCGTAGTCACCGGAGAACATGCCCAGGGTGTAGCCGCCCATGGAATTGATCCCGTCCACGAGGTACCCGAGCACTTCGCTCGGCGCCATTCCGCGCATTTCGACGGTTGGTATGGCGACCTCATTGGTCAGCTGAGTCGCCCACCAGTAGTCGATCTGCCGGGTCACCGGTCGCGCCTCGCGGCTCAATTCGTAGGCGGCCGCCACGCCGGGCTGGAGTTGCTGTGGGGCGTCAATACCGTCGTGCAAACGCTGGGAGAGGGTTGCCATCCCCTCGCAGTGCCCGCCGGTCATGGCCTGGTTCACCTGCTGCATCCACTGTTCAGCCGCCGGGAACAGCGTGCAACTGGTCTCGGTCAACGTGGCGCAGACGGCTTCCGGCCCGAACATGGCCATCATGTTCGTTGCGTCGAAGGTGCCCTCCTCTCCCCAGTTGGGGAAGCTGAAGCCATGGGTGTCGGGGTCGAAACCGGTATCGGCGCACGCCTTTGCGTCGGCCGATAGGGCCAGACCCGCGCGTGGCTCGCCAATGCACTCGAAAGCCATTGCTGAAGAGGCTTGGGCTGCGTCCGCGGCGGCGGATGACGGCTCGCCTTCGTCCCCGCAAGACGTGGTCGTCAGGGCAAGAGCAGCGACGAGACCGATGAGACCGATCGAGCCTTTCGGCCGGATGCGGGAGGGTGCATTCATTAGTGGTCTCCTACGGGGTGTATGTGAACAGGAGCCCCGCGCTGCCGCCGGCCGTCGTGACGGCCAGGGTTGCCTGTCCGGCGCTGGTGGCTCCTGGGGTGATGATGGTGATGGCGGTCGCCGTGTTCGAGACGATCGTCGCGGGCTTGGATCCGATCTTGACGGTTGCCGACTCCAGGTTCGTACCGGTGATCATGATCGATGTGCCGCCTGCCTTTGGTGCCCGGGTGGGTGAGATGGAGGCTACCTTGGGCTTCGGGAGCACGTACTTCAGGTCGGCCGCCGAGTAGGACGCGCAGCCCTGCGGGGTGGCGACCTTGACCGTCAGCGCTCCGGGCGGGCCGGGTGGAGCCACCACCGTGAGGTTGAGGCTGTTGATCGACTGCGGAGTGGCAGGGGTGCTCCCGAAAAGCACCACGGTCGACCCGGTTGTGCTGCCGAGATTACTGCCAGCAATGGTGACCAGTTCGCCGCCCAGGGTGCTGATCTGGCGGGGCAGCATTCCTCGAATACTGGGTGCCGGTGCCGCACCACCAAGGCACGGGCCGCTTGTATTCGGAGTGGTTGGTGCGTTACCCGCGGTCGCAGGTCCTTGGTAGGTGAAACGCGCAGCGGCCTCACCGCAGCCCTGAGCCGTCCACACTCGAACGGGCACAGCGCCCGCCGTGCCTGCGGGCGCGATGACGAAGAGGTTTGTGGAAGATGCCCCGTAGGCCGGCACGATGACCTCGCCGAACGAAACGAAGGTGGTCTGCCCCGCAGAGCCGAGATTCGTACCCGAGATCATCACGTCCGTACCACCTGCAGCAGCGCCGGCGGACGGGTAGACGCTGGTGATCGTGGGCTTCGCCGACGTCCCCGGGATACATGGTGCTCCGGGCAAAGGCGCTGTGAAGGCGGTCGAGGGCGTGACCCGCAGTCGACCCGGGTTGATAACCGTCGGCAGATTACTCGGGGCGACGAACATCCGGCTCGCGGTGGCCGTCGACGTGACGATGGGTTCGGCCACGGCGCTCGGAGTGATCACCAAGGCGGTCGCCACCGACGTCGCGGTCGTCGCTGTTGAGGCCGTTGAGGTGGCGGTTTGCTGCTGGGCAACAGCGGGCAGGTCGCCCTTGGCCAGGATGGATGAGGGTGCGGGTGTTGGCTGTGCGGGTGTCGGCTCTGCAGGTGACGGCGTCGCGGTCACGGTCGTCGAAGCGCAGGCCGTACCGGCGAGCACGCCAATGAGCAGTAGTGCCAGATAGACCCGACGGGAATGAGCCATGTCCCCTCCTCGGGGGCATTTTACGTCCGAAGGTACGACGCGCCATTGAAATCAAGAATCGCTCCGCTGGCCCATTCGGCGCTCGGTGAGGCTAGGTAGAGCACCGCTTCGGCGACCTCCTGGGCACTGGGGACTCGGTTGAAAGGGCTCTGTTCCCGGATCTCAGCACCACGCGGGCCAGCCAGGCTCTCGGCGGCCATGTCGGTGTCGACGAACCCTGGCGCCAGGGTTGTCACGGCAATGCCCTGCGATCCGAGGGCCTTGGCCAGCGACTGGCCGAATGCCCCGATCGCAGCCTTGCTTGCCCCGTAGGCGGGGCTCTTCGGCTCGCCGCGGAATGCCCCCCTGGACCCAATGTTGATGATTCGGGATCCGTTGGTCTTGGGCATGTGCTGGTACGCGCACCAGGTGACATTCGCAGCCCCGATGAGATTCACCGCGAGGGTCTGCGACCAAGCCTGCTGCCAATCCTCGTATTCAACCGACTCGATGGGGTGGCCGAAGAAGACCCCGGCGTTGTTGACCAGGATGTCGATTCCGCCGAGGGCCGCGGCCGCCTCGTCAACCATCGTCCGAATCGCGGACGGCTCTGCGAGATTGGCATGGACGAGGACGTGACCGACCCCGTCGAGGGATGCATGAATCGACTCCGCCTGTTCGCGCGAACTGCCGTAGTGCACGGCGACCCGGTCGCCATTGGCTGCGAAGGCCTGAGCGATGGCCGCTCCGATGCCGCGCGAGGCGCCGGTGATGAGGACTGCTCGAGACTGTTTCATGCTGGACGGTATCGCCTTGATGGCCCATGCGCGGGGCCGCTGGGAGGAAGGTGGGTCCTTTCGCGAAGGATCGGTCACGGTGCTGCGCGGTGCTACCTTCGCGTGCACCGTTGGTCGAGGCCGTAGGGAATCACTCGCATGTTGGAACTGCAGGACCAGGTTGAGATCGCCGTCGGCCGGGCGCCATCGGGGGTGCGTTGGAGTCTCTCGGTTCGAAGGGACGGTAGCCCCTGCGCCGAGATCGCGCCTAGGGCGATCATGCGAACGGCCAGCATGGGCAAGGTCTTCCTCCTGGCCGAGGTAGCCCGCCGGTTCGTCGACGGATCACTCGACCCGGACCAGCCCCTCGTTGCCACAACAGTTGCACCCGTGGCGGACTCGGGCCTCTGGCAGCACTTCCGCGATGTCCCGCTCAGTGCTGCCGCTGCTGCCGTACTCGTGGGTTCGGTGAGCGACAACCTCGCCACGAACGTGCTGCTCGACCTAGTGGGGACCGACTCAGTCCGGCAGATGTCTGATCAACTCGGCATGCCTGGCACGAGGATGCTCGACCGGATCCGTGACGTTCGCCTGCCAGGTGATCCACCGGACCCATCCGTGGGCTGCGCAGCTGACCTCGCCGACTTCATGGGCATGGTCTCTTCGGGGAACTTGATGGGCATGGTCTCTTCGGGGAACTTGATGGGCATGGTCTCTTCGGGGAACCTCCTCAGCCAGCAGGTGTCGAATCGCGTGCGGGGGTGGCTCGCCAGCGGGACGGACCTGTCGATGGTTGCCTCAGCCTTTGACCTCGATCCACTTGCCCACGCCGATGACCAGCCACGCCTGTTCAACAAGACCGGGACAGACCACGGGATTCGGGCTGATGCCGGGGTGATCGACTTAGGACACGGGTCGTGGTCCTATGCCGTCATTGCCAACTGGGACCAGACCGCGATGGACCCTACGGGCCAGGACTCCGCGCCAGGTGTCCTAGGCGTGATGCGGTCCGTGGGTGGACTGATCCACCGGCATTCC
>JAULZL010000344.1:0-4156 GCA_032117355.1 Candidatus Nanopelagicales bacterium | reverse complement strand
GACTCGTCCTTTCCTCGCTCGTAGTTGGCTACGGCTTCGGCCGTGGCGTCGGGTGCGGAGGGCATGTCGTGCCGTTCTTGGACGACCTCGACGTCAGGCATGAGCTTCTTTGCCCATTGGATGGCGCCTGCGCCGATGAGGAAGACTCCGGCGCCGAGGGTGAACCCCAGGGCGAGGTTGCTGGCTCCGACATTGCCAAAGACCGGGATGTAGACGGTGGCCCGTTCGTCAATGGTGAGGTACGCCACGACGAAGGCGACAACCATCACCATCGAGAGCATGAACATCGAGGCGACCTGGCGTTCAGCTCGACGCGCGGCCTTGGGATCGGTGTCTGTTACCCGAGGGCGATGCGGAATATCCGCGACGGGAGAGTGCCCGAGCTTTGCCGGTGTGCTGCCGTGGCCCGAGTTGTCAGGCTGGTGAGGGGTTAGGTCGCTCATCGTGCCTTGATTCCGATCCAGACGGCCACCCCGATGAGGGCGGCGAAGACGGCGGTCCACAGGAACAGGCCCTCGGTTACGGGGCCCAGTCGGCCGAGGGACAGGCCCCCGGGGCTGGCGGAGGTCTGCAGTTCCGTGATGTAGGCCATGATTGCCTGCTTGTCATGAACGGGCAGGGTGCTGTCAGCGAAGACGGGCATGCTCTGCGGACCGGAGATCATGGCCTCGTACATTTCCTTGGGGGTCGACTCCATCAGGCTGGGTGCGTACTTACCCTGGGTCAGCGCCCCGCCCTGGCCAGCCGCCTGGTGGCACTGGGCGCAGTTCACGCGGAACAGCACGCCACCCTCGGCAACGTCAGCATCCTCGAAGTTGAGTTGCTCCGCGTTCGGGATAGCCGGGCCTGGGGCCAGTGAAGCAATGTAGGCGGCGAGGGCTGCGGTCTCCTCCGGGGTGTAGATCGGATCCTTCGCGACTGCCTGTGCACCGGGCTGGGCCAGGGGCATCCGGCCGCTGGAAACCTGGAAGTCGACCGAGGCAGCCCCGACTCCGATCAAGGTCGGGCCGTTGGCGCTGCCGGGCGCACCGAGACCGTGGCAGGAGGAGCAGCCCTCCAGGTACAACTTCTTGCCCTCTTCGACCTGAGTCTGGGAGCCAATCGCTGCCTCGGCTGGTCGAACGCTCACCAGGGCGGTGTACCCGCCACCGACGGCAATGAGTGCAAAGAGCAGCAGGAACGCGGCTACGAGGGGATTTCGTCGGCGGGCGGCTAGGAACTTCACGTTCGTTGGAACCTTCCTGATCGGGGGATCGGATGCGCCGGGAGCACTACTTGAGGATGTAAATCATGAAGAACAATGCGATCCACACAACGTCGACGAAGTGCCAGTAGTACGACGTCACGATCGCACGCGTTGCCTGATCGTGGGTGAATCGCTTGGTGACGTAGGTCGTGGCCAGGACGAAGAGGAAGGCGATCAGGCCGCCGGTGACGTGCAGACCGTGGAAGCCAGTCGTCAGGTAGAAGGCGGAGCCGTAGGCGTTCGACGACAATGTCAAGCCCTCGTGGACGAGGATGGCGTACTCGGTGACCTGCCCGCCAATGAAGAAGGCCCCCATGAGGAAGGTGATGATGAACCACCTGCGCAGGCCCTTGACGTCTCCGCGCTCAGCGGCGAACACACCGAGCTGGCAGGTGACAGATGACAGAACGAGTACCGTCGTGTTCACGCTGGCGAAGGGAATATTGAGGAGTTGGGTCTCTTGAGCCCACAGCTCCGGATTCACGGCGCGAAGGGTGAAGTACATCGCGAACAGGGCCGCGAAGAACATCAGTTCGCTGGCCAGCCACACGATCGTGCCGATGGCGACCATATTGGGCCGGTTTGCGGGGGCGTGTGTGTACGCCGAAGGAATAGTCGTTGCCGTAGCCACGGCCCGAGTCTGGCAGATGAATGGTCGCCACGCGCCTTGACCCCCCGCTAGTCGAAGCCTGCGAGCACGGCCGTGGCCGGTGCTTCGGGGACCGAGGCTTCGCAGGTGCGGCACAACCCAGCGACTACAGTTCAGACGTGACCGCAGCACAGCAGACGAGCGCCTCATCCGGGCGCGATGCAACCCAGTCCGCGCCCTTGACCGTCCTGGTCTACAGCGATGATCGGGCCCTCCGCCGTGACGTCCTGCTTGCCATCGGCAAGCGCCCAGCGGCAGACCTCCCGGACGTTGAATTTCTTGAATGCGCCACGGAGCCGGCGGTCATCAAGGCGGCCGATGGGGGGAAGGTCGACCTCTTCATCCTCGATGGTGAGGCAGTACCGGCAGGTGGGATGGGCGTTGCCCGGCAATTGAAGGACGAGATCTTTCGGTGTCCGCCCATTGTGGTGATCATCGCGCGACCCCAGGATGCGTGGCTGGCGACCTGGTCGCGGGCCGATGCAGTGGCCGCCCAACCGATCAACGCGGTGGCCCTCGCGGAGACGGTCTCCGAAGTCCTCCGGGCACGTTCGGCCGCATCCGCTCAGCGCTAGTGGGCGCGACCGGCTGGCCAGTCGTCATCGGCGCTCTGGTCCAAGGCCGGGAGCTGCCGCCGGACGAGATCCGGTGGGCCATGGGGGAGATCCTGTCGGGCCAGGCAACGGACGCCCAGATCGCTGCCTTCGTTACCGCCTTGCGAGCGAAGGGCGAGACGCGCCAGGAGGTCACCTCCCTTGTCGAGGTCATGCTCGAGCATTCCAACGCCATTCAGGTCGATGGTCCTGTGCTGGACATCGTCGGCACCGGTGGTGACCACTCGGGATCGGTCAACATCTCGACCATGGCCTCGGTTCTGGCAGCCGCGTGCGGCGCTCGGGTGATCAAGCACGGTAATCGTGCCGTTTCATCCCAGACAGGCACGGCGGACGTCCTTGAGGAGCTTGGCGTGGCGATCTCGCTACGACCGGAGCAGGTCGCCCAGTGCGCCGCCGAATGCGGGATCGCCTTCGCCTTTGCACCCGTGCACCATCCGGCCATGCGCCATGCGGCCGCAGCCCGTCGCGAGTTGGGCATCCCGACCGTCTTCAACATCCTCGGACCCCTCTCCAACCCCGCCGGAGCCCAGGCCGCGTTGATCGGCTGTGCTGATGCCGAGCGCGCACCCCTGATGGCCCAGGTGTTGGCTGACCGCGGGGTCCGGGCACTCGTTGTGCGCGGGGAGGACGGGCTAGATGAGATCTCGACTTCCGGTCCTACGACTGTGTGGGATGCAAGCGGTCCGAGCATGCGTGTTGGCACCATCGACCCGGGTTCTTTGGGGGTTGAGATCGTCCCCAAGGAGTTGCTTGAGGGTGGCGACCGGGCACGCAACGCATCCCTTGCCCTGATGGCCCTTGGTTCGATCCCGACTCCCAATGTGGACGTGGCGAGGGTGCGAGCCATTCGGGATGCGGTGGCCCTCAATGCGGCTGCCGCACTGGTCGTTCTCGAGACTGGCGCTGGTGCGCATGCCGGGGACGTCATGGCTGCGATCCGGTCGACCCTGCCAAGGGCGCGGGAGGCACTGGAATCCCGTGTTGCTGCGGAAACCCTGGCCGAGTGGGTTCGGGTCAGCAAGCGGCTTGCGGGATAGGCGGTCCTGGTCAGGCCGTGCGGATCCGGGAAACGACCGGATCCCGTGGACCAACTGGTCGGGCAGAACTGCCGCCGGAGTACTCGGCGATCCATCGTGCATCCGGTAGCGAGGATCCGGTTCGAGTGCCGTAGCGCGCCTGTGAGAGGCGCTCGGCAAGGGCGCCACCGCAACCCAGTGGCATTGCCAGCGGCTCACTTACCCTGACCAGGCGCACGCCATCTGACTCCAGCCAGTCCAGCAGGATTGCGGCCTCCTCGGTAAGTCCCGCGGGCGTCGGGGTATCCGGGCTGGCCACGAACTCCGCGGACGCCACGAGGGCCTCGACGGCTGGCCGCGGATCAATGCCGGGCGGCACCGTGATGGCACCGGCCAGCCGACCGAATCGGATGCAGTGCACCTCCCAGCCATGCTGGGCGGTGGGACGCGCGGCAACAACCTGCTCGGCGAGCGCCAGCATGCGCATCCGATGGGTGCGGACGCTCGCGAGGGCCAATGCCGTCAGACGATCCCGCCATGCAGCCGCTTCCTCGAAGCGACTGAGGTTCGACAGCTCGTGCATCCGGCCATGGATGACGTCGCTGACCGGATGAAGTTCACCCGCGAA
>JAULZL010000343.1:0-3343 GCA_032117355.1 Candidatus Nanopelagicales bacterium | reverse complement strand
ACGCGCCTGGACATCATCGGCGAGATGGTGGCGGCCCTGCCTCAGGACGCCCCGCTGCTCGAGACGGGCTCGTGGGAGTTCCCGAGCAGCAGCGACCCGAAGAAGTCCTACCGCGTGACCTTCGGCCGCGGCGGACACCTGCAGTGCACCTGCCCGGGCTTTGAGTACCGGGGGGAGTGCAAGCACGTGCGCGAGGTGCGCAAGACGGCGTTGGGCGCTTGAAGGAGGCGAACATGTTCTGGAACAAGAAGACGAACCCTTCCCCACTAGGCGTGCCCCTGGGTGACATCGAGGCCATGTTGGCGCCCACGACGATCAAGACGACGATCCGTGGCAACGCGCTCATCGCGCAGCACGAGCACTACGCGATCCGCATCGAGGTGGTGCCGCCGGCGGTGAGGGAGTCGGACAACGGCCCGATCCGAGCCGTGGTGCGCATGGTCACCGAACTGCCCGCGCCCATCGTCGACATGTTCAAGGGGCGCGAAGCCACCGCCACGGCAGCCTTCAACACCCTTGCCGCGCTGGGTGCGCTCTACCAGGAGGGTGGAGCGGTCCGGATCGGGTCGCGCCTGACGATCTACGAGGCGGAGGATGCCTGGGCCACCTTGCACCTGCCGCTGCTGACCTTCACGGCGATCTGCGGCTCGGAGGCCACCCTGGGAGGCTTGCGACGGGCGTTCTCGGATGAGAAGCCGCGGGGCGGTTCCTCCCGCTGGACTGAGCGCGACATGGCGCAGGTTGAGGGCTATCTGTCTCGGGTGAGCGTGTGCTCGACCGGCGGCCTGGGCCTGACCGCGGAGTTCAGCTTGGCCGACGGTGCCGGCACTGTGATGGCCGGCGACCACACGACTGCCCTGTTCCAGCTCATGGCCGACCAGCCTCACCCCGAACTCGGCGGCGGCCTGTTCTGCTTGCTCCAGATGCCGCACCAGGTGCGGGACGAAGACCGCCTCGCGCAGATCTGCCACCGACTCAACCAGATGGAAATGGCTGCCCACGACCTGCCTCCGCACTTCGGCGCCTGGTGCCCGGGCAGACTTGGCAACAACCCCGCCTACGTGACCTTCCTGCCCAACGCCCTGTATGCCGCGAAGAGCATCGCCGTCAACACGGGCTTCTGGGCGATGAACCGCGCACAGTGGGCGCATACCATGTTGCTGTCGCTGGGCGTCAGGGCTTGAGCCACCTTGCTTGCGGGCTATTGGGTTCGAGGCTCGCCACAGCGAAGGGCCGGTGCGCTCCCGGTCACCGGCCGGTACGATCCCCCCCGGCCTAGTGCTTGGAGATTTGGCATTGATCTGCCCATTCTTGGGCCAGGGTCATGGTGCCCGCCAAGCAGATCGCCACATCCTGCAGCGGAGCCAGCCCGGATGCTGACGCCCTGGAGATCGCAGAAGTTCTCTACAGCGCCGTGGTGCGCGAGGGCGGCATGGCAATCAGCGAGCCGTAAGGCGGCGGCTTGCTGGACGCATGAGGAAGGAGAAAGCGATGTTCGAAATCGAGATGCAAGAGATGTCCAAGGAGTTCTTCCCGATCTGGCGGGCGGCCGGGGAGCATCTGAATGCCCAGGTCGACGGAGGCATCCAGGGGTGGCTGCGCGCGCACCCCTACCCACCTGTGCTCGAGCACCTGTCGTTCCGGCTGGGCAACCAGCTCTTCTTCATCCGCGTGGGAGACGCCGACGGCCGAATCGAGGGGCCGGGCAGCCGCCGCGGGCTCTTGACCGTGGCGCAGGGCACGAACGGGCACGCGTGCATCCTGCCGATGCGCAAGCGAATGATGCGCGGCAGCTGGGTGGCGCATCGCCCGGGCTGGGGACTCCTCGACGCACGCACTGGCCAAGCCGTCGACCCGCACGCCCTAGTCACTGATGAGCCCATCGAGATGACGGACTGGGAGTTGCACGACATGGCGGTTCAGGTCGTACGCGAGCATCTGGAACGGCAGGGCTTCGAGCTGATGTCATGGCAGGGCAACCCTGAAGTGGACCCCTCGATCTGGTTCATCGGCAAGTCAGGTCGGCCGGAATGGGTGGTGGTGCGGGCGTACGTGTTCCCACAGACTGAGCCCGGACAGCCTGCAAACTGGGGCGACATCGCCACTGGATGCTCGCATCTCAGTACGACGGGGCACTTCGCACCGGTAGGCATCTCCGGCGTCGACCAATGGCTCGACACTAATGACAACGTCCAGCGGCCGCACCGCGGGCATCGTCTGCATGTGGCCTTCGAGGGTCTGGAGTAGCTCGTGGGCCACCTAAGAACCCAGAGGCGGATGCTTACGAGCATCCGGCGTGTTCGGCGGGCGGGTCAACTTGGCAGCTTTGCGCTTGCCCTGACGCAGGGTAGGGGTCGTTGATCCTGCGGAGTAGTTCTTCGGCACCGACCCACCGGTCCTGGACAACGCCGCGACCGCGTTGTGCGTGAAGGGCGGGAAGCGCGATGGGACTGAGCCGGATGTCCAGGGTGTGAGGACGAAGTGGCGGCGGGACTGTCGGCGTCGCTGGGTTGGCTGGCGGCGATGCAGCGGTTGGAGTCATCGGGTCCAACGAGCCGAAGGGCAGATTTGTATTAAAGAGCTGACGTCCGGATCTCGCTCGCGGGTTGATGACCGCTCCTTGGGATGGGTTGCGTGGGGTCGACCCACTGTTGCCGCCGTTGAGGGGTGCTGGTCGCCTGCTCGCGCTCGAGCGGGTGACGCCAAGTAGGATCGACGATCCTTTCCGTGGCGACTCCATGAAGATCTTCTGGTCCTGGCAATCCGATACCCCCCCGGCGAACGGGCGAGACCTCGTCAAAGCCGCCCTAGCTGAGGCCATCGAGCAATTGGCTGAGGAGTTGGATCTGTCGGAAGCGCATCGTCCCGAGCTTGACCACGACACGAAGGACGTTCCAGGATTGGCCCCGATTGCCGACACGATCTTCGAGAAGATCGATGGCGCTGCCCTCTTCGTCGCCGACGTCACGCTGACCGGCGCCACGTCGGACGGCAAGAAGAAGACTCCGAATCCCAATGTGCTGATCGAATTGGGTTACGCGCTCAAGTCACTCGGCCCCGAGCGAATCATCCTGGTCGCAAACTGTGCGGGTGAATCACACCGGGTTTCGAGGAGGCCTGTTGGCTTGAGTCAGACCTGCGTGGTCTGACTGTCTTGGGTCAGGTTTTCTCCTCTTGCAGCCCCCCGCAGGGGCCGCCGGAGGCGCCCCGGTTGGGCCATGTACTCATGGTTCAACCCTCCTGATGCGCCGCTGGAGCTGGCGACTCGGTTGTGCTCTCGGCACCGGCCTGCTGGCGCCAGTAGTTTGCCTCGGCTTCAGCCGGCGGGATGTACCCGATCGAC
>JAULZL010000342.1:0-4299 GCA_032117355.1 Candidatus Nanopelagicales bacterium | reverse complement strand
CACGTGCCAGGCGGGCAATCGACTGTTGCCAAGCTGCAGATTGAACGTCGACCACGCCAAGTTCGAGGAGTTCCGCCCACAGGTCAACGTGATAGCGACTGATGCCAAGACCGTCGCGGGCGGATTCCCGAAGTTCGCGCGCTTCTTCGATCAGGGTGCGCAGTCTCTCTAGCTCGGGCGAGTCGAGCCTCAGGTAGTACCCGCTGGGCAGGATCAGGACGTCCTGTTTGGCATTGAGTGCCCGAAACAGCGCGTCGAAGGGGACGTCCTGCCCGGAGACGGTGACCGTCACCTCAAGGTCGAACCAATCCCAGCTATCGCGACGCTCCTGCAACCCGACTCGCACCTCGGGCGAAGCGTCCATCGCAACGTACTCGACTTCCTCACCCTCGATTGCGACGATGACGCCATGCTCGGACGGCAATGCTGGGAGATCGTTCGCCAGAAAGCTCAGCATGGCAAGGCCGGAAAGGACGGCATTAGACGCCAACCGTGAGGTGCCAGGCACTGCGAGCTCGGGCCGCGACTCGAGGAGCCAATCGAGCTGGGACAGAAGCGCTGCCTCCGCAGGGCCATCGCGGAAGTCCTCCCCAGATCGGGGCCAGAGCAGCCTGTTTCCGACGGGAGGGGCGGTCTCGGCTGTGGTGGCATAGGACCAAGACCACTCGAGACTGACGGCGTGGCCGAACTGGTGCCGGATGAGCAGGTGGAGGAAGGGGTGGGCTGGATCCGGTGCGGTGAAGGTCGAGTCGCTGCTGAGAATCGAATAGCGCTGCGCGAGAGTGGGGAACGCCTCCACGAGGAAGACCGACTCCTCGTGCGGGGGAACAGTGATCGCGGTCTGCGAGAGCAGGACGTCGATGAGGTCATCCCCATGTGACCTCGTCAGGGGAACGAGAGTGAGGGCGGTTACCTTCCCCGTGGCTGGATCCTGCTCCCAGATGAAGGTGCCATGACTGGGTCGGCCGATGAATCCAGCCCATTGGCCTGGTGGTGACTGCGTCCCCACGAGCAGTTGAGGAAGGAGAACCAGGCCGGATTCACTCCGGGTGATATCGAAGGCAACCTCAAGCGGTCGATCACTCACGACTACAGGGGGCTGTTCCGCGTGCTCAAGGATGATCGCCATCCCTACCTGCTGCGCCTCGGCAAGCAACGGCCAAAGGGCCGTGCTGTTGATCTGCGCCAAATCCATCCACTGAGACCCTCCCCCGTAGTAGCTCGTGCCCCCGGCCGGGTGCAGTGAAAGCAGAGCGGACGCGATCCGCAGGTGTGCGGGGTTCAACTCGTGACGTGCATATCGCAGGTTGTGCCAGGAGATGTTTGTGTGGACCCAGCGATCCTTGCGGCCCATTAGCATCGGTCGTGCGCCAAGTCGGTAGCGCGAAACTGCCGATGAATATCGATCGTTGGCCAGCGGCTGTTGGATGGTGAGTTGCAGGGCCATCGGGGCAGCCGTGCTGCTCGCCACTGGCCCGGCGATCGCCTGCAGGGTGCGCCTCCAGGTGGATGGTGGGGCTCCATCGGTTGCGCCGAAATCATGTAGTTCTGAGCGGCCAACAATCAGAGCGGCTGCCACGTGCTTGCACATGACGCGCATCGGACACGTGCACTGACCGGTGAGAAAGACTTGATTGCCAGGCCCGGCCTTGATGAGGATGACTATCACGTAGGGCTGTGTCCGATTGCCCTGGACAACGGCGGTGAGCGTGCTGCCAGAATCGCTCCACGTTATCTGCCGAACCTTGCCTGCCTTCGCGTAGGCAACGCCGCGACTGAACGTCTCTCCGCCACAGGCAAGTGCGATCGCGGCATCGTCAAGCCAGTCCAGTGGCACGGCCTGACGCTAGCCGACCGCGAATTCCGGCTGCCACCTTGGCTGGTGTGGATGACAACCTCAGGTCGCAACAGGCAACCCGCTCCACGTATCGTCAAGAAGGAAAATTGGGCCCGACAAGGCGATGGAGGCAGGCAGATGCCTTTCCGTCATCTTGCTGCAACCGGTACGGGCCTTTTCGAGCAGCGTGTCACTGACTTCGGTGGTCGGTTTGGCTCGGAGATGGGGATCGATGTTGATGCTTGACCACACGAAGTCGACTGCTGGTTCCTGGGTGCCAGCCTGCTCGGTGCACGCTTCTCAGTAAGGATCGCTTTCGGACGTATCGAGTGCTCGACGACGCTGGGCTTTCCTTGGTCGACCTAGCCGGCCGTTCCTCGCAAAGCGTCCCGGTTGGGGTTGATTCCTGGGGCGCAACTATCGGGAACCGAGCGAGTTGGTTTCAGTCCTGGACTCACTGCATATATATGTGATTCGTGCGGTTGGAGTCCGATCCCAACCGCAGAGTGCGGGCGCGTGTTCAGCGTCGGCTTCGCAGTTGGGCAGCCCATCGGGATCCGGTCACGCAGACGCGGAGTAGTTCGGACCTGTGAATTCTCGAGGTTTTCCTTGAGTAGGTCAGTTCGAGCGTTGACCGTTGCGGGTGGTGTGAAGTGCTCGATACCGGGGAACAGATATTCACCAACGCCAAAGACCAACACATCGCGGCGTGTCCACCTGCCTGGTGGTCTGCGCTGATCCCATGCGAGCCGCTGAGGGTGACGGCACCCCGAGTGACCTGCCGTTCTCGGTGGTCTCGCCGCACGCGGGCGTTGCGAACGGTGCAACTCTCAGCTACAACAGCGGGTCCGGTATGGGTTGCAGGGTCCCGTGCAGATTGCCCTCGCGAAGGGACTCCTCCGCAATCCCGAATCGGGTTCGTCAACGGCAATCCGCCTCGCGGAGCAATCCGGGGCCGGGTGGGTTGGCCTGACGACGTCTGTCACGTTGATCGCCCTGCAGTCCGATCGCTGATTCGGTCCGCTCAGCTAGGGCAGGTTGGCCGGAATGGCCGGGTCGGTTGAGTTACGTGCTTAAAGGCCGGACCGGCCAACCCGTGGGGGGACGGGTTGACCGGTCCGGGTCATGGTGTCCGCGCGACCTGCTGCTAGTCCGCGGAGTCGAAGACAGCGAAGTCACTCACGGCGGCGACTGCTGTTGCCGCCTGGACATGCTCGGGGTGGCTCTCGTAGCCACGGAGTGTCTCGACATCAGCGAAGTCGGCGACGAGGCCGGCATCCCACATGCCCTCGGGACCAGGGTTGATCTCGAGCCACCACGTGGTCATGGCCGACATGCGCTGATCGAGCGTTCTGAGGTTGGACAGTGCAGCGGTGAACTCCTGCAGATCAGCATCCGGCTTCTTCTTGAAGAGGACTACTCGACGCATGACATCTCCTTATCTATGTATCCCCACTGATGTGGGGGTTTCTGGTTGAGCACGGCGGGTCTCATGAATTCAAGGTGGAAACGGTCGGGGAGTCGATCAGGCGTGCGCCCAGTTGGGCCAGGGCGTCGACGGCTCCACCCATGTCTTCGCCGCGCTCGACCGCTGTGCCTCGCTGCTGGCCACTCAGGCTGCGGAAGTGGAGCGACTCCATGATCACGGCCAGCTTGTAGCAGGCGAGCACGAGGCAGAACCCGAGGTGTGACAGGTCGCGACCGGTCAGCGTGGCGTAGCGCTCCACGATCTTCTCTCGGCTCCAGAACCCAGGACCCGAGGTGACGTTCCGTGCCACGGGGACTGACTGGCGCAGAATGTCGTCTGCCTGCGTCCAGTACACAAGTGCGACCGCAAGGTCAGCAATCGGGTCACCGAGAGTGGACATTTCCCAGTCCAGGACGGCTCGCAGGGTGCTGCACGACGGATCAAGGATGGCGTTGTCCAGCCGGTAGTCTCCGTGGACGATAGACCAGGGCTGATCTGATGGCAGGGATGCAACAGTGCTGCTGAGCCAGGAAGCCATCGTGGTCACATCCGCCACCTCGCGGGTCTTACTGAGCTCCCATTGCTCACCCCAGCGACGGACCTGCCGCGAAAGATAGCCACTCGGGCGACCGAATTCGGAAAGACCGATCGCTTGTGCATCTAGGGCGTGCAGGTCGGCGAGGCCAGTTATGAGCAGTTGGCATGCGCTGTCGGCCTGCTCCCTCGTGAGCTTCCCAGCGTCAGTGCTATCGGCGACTACGAGTCCATCAACAAAGTCCATGACAAGGAATCGAGTGCCAATCACGGACTCGTCCTCGCACATGGCCCAGGGCTTTGGGACGGGGTATCCCACCTGTTCTACGGCGTGCAGGACGGTGAACTCCCGCCGCAGGTCGTGCGCGCTGGGCATGATGTGGCCCAAAGGTGGCCGACGGATCGCCCAGCAACGTCCAGCGGCGTCAGTGACCACGTATGTGAGATTTGATCGTCCACC
>JAULZL010000341.1:0-6391 GCA_032117355.1 Candidatus Nanopelagicales bacterium | reverse complement strand
GTGACGTTGTTGTCGTCCTAGGCGGCGATGGCACCATCCTGCGGGGTGCTGAGCGGGCTAGGTCTTCAGGGGCTCCCCTCATCGGGGTAAACCTCGGCCATGTGGGCTTCCTCGCCGAGGCGGAATCGGAGGACGTCCATGACGTCGTCGACGCCATCGTTCACGGCAGGTGGCATGTCGAGGAGCGAATGGCCCTGGACATCCGGGTGCTGGATGGTGGCAACGAGGTGCACCGGACGTGGGCCTTGAACGAGGTCAGCATCGAGAAGCAGGCCCGCGAACGGATGATCGAGGTGGTCGTCGAGATTGATGGCCGCCCGCTTTCCCGATGGGGCTGCGATGGAGTCGTGGCGGCGACACCCACCGGTTCAACCGCGTACGCATTCTCCGCGGGTGGCCCAGTCGTGTGGCCGGAGGTCTCAGCCTTGCTCGTCGTGCCGCTTAGCGCTCACGCGCTCTTTGCGCGCCCGATGGTCGTCGCCCCCAGCAGCGTGGTCGCGTTCGAACTTGAGGCCCACTCCGATGCCGTCCTAGCCGCGGACGGTCGGCGGATGGTGGATGTCCCCGGCGCGCAGCGAATCGAAGTTCGCGCCAACCCTCAACCAGTGCGCCTAGCCCGTCTCATAGATGCACCGTTCACAGATCGCCTGGTCGCCAAGTTCGCCCTTCCCGTGCAGGGGTGGCGTGGAGGCGGACGTGCGAGTCATGTGGCGCGGACAGTCGGCCATTCGGAACCAACCGTCGATCCGAGCATTGGAGGGGCAGTGTGATCACCCGCTTGCAGATTCGAGGGCTCGGTGTCATAGATGAGGCTGTCATCCCGTTTGCACCCGGCCTGACCGTGGTCACGGGTGAGACGGGCGCAGGCAAGACGATGGTGCTCACCGGTCTGGCCCTCTTGGCGGGTGCGAAGGCCGATGCCGGCACGGTCCGCCGAGGCAACGAGGCCGCCTCAGTCGATGGTGAATGGCTTCTTGATGCGGACGTCAGTGCCGGGGTTATCGAGCGGCTCGCGGATGCCGGGGCTGAGGTGGAGGTGGACCGGGGTCAAGCTCAGGTCCTCATGGCCCGGGTGGTCGCATCCGAGGGCCGGAGTCGGGCTTTCGCTGGAGGGCGCACCGTGCCGGCCACGGTGCTGCAGGAGGTGGCGAGCGAACTTGTGGCCGTTCATGGCCAGGCTGATCAGGTGCGGCTGAGGCAGCCAGAGCGTCAGCGCAAGCTCCTGGACCGCTTTGGTGGCGAGTTTGTGACGCGGGCCCGTGAGGCCTACCGCGAGACCTTCAATGAGTGGCGTGCATCATCAGCCGAGTTGGCCGACCTCGTTGCCACTCGCTCCGCTAGGGATCGCGAGGCAGCGCTCCTGACGGTCGGGATCCAGGAGATCGAGGCCCTATCTCCCGAGCCGGGGGAGGACGTAGACCTTGACCGGCAGGCTGCTCGGCTTTCGCACGCAGGGACCCTGCTGGGTGATGTCATGGAGGCGCATGACGCACTCGTCGGTGGCGAGTCCGATGGGGGATCAAACCGGGGCCCAGAGGCGATGGCCTCGGTGGCCCGGGCAATTCGAGCGGTTGAGCGGGCCATCGTCGTGGATCCGGCCCTGGGTGCCGTGCGCGACCGATTGCGGGATATCGCAAGCCTGCTGTCCGACGCTGCTGCTGACCTTTCCGGCTACGGGTCCGAGATCGAGGCGGACCCTCGGCGACAGGCTTGGGTCGAGGAGCGACGCAGCGCGCTGACCGGGCTTCGCCGGCGCTATGGATCGACGATCGACGACGTACTCGCATGGCTGGAGCAGGCGCGTGAAGCCGTCCAGGGCATCTCCGGCGATGATGAACGTGTCGAGTTGCTCCAACGTCAGGTTGAACTGCTGCGACAAGAGCTCGTGGAGCGGGCGAGGAATTTGAGCGCGCGGCGAGCCGAGGCTGGTCGGCGCCTGAGCGGCCTCGTGACCCGCGAGATGCATGAACTTGCCATGCCCGAGGCCACCATTGATGTCCGAGTGTCATCCGTTTTCGACCCTGAGCAGTTTGGTCCATCAGGCGCGGACGAAGTGGAATTCCTCCTGGAACCGCACGCAGGTGCGGGATTTCGTCCGGTGGGAAGGGGCGCATCCGGAGGTGAGCTTTCCCGGGTGATGCTGGCCATTGAAGTGGTCCTCGCCGGAGCTGATCCGGTGCCGACCTTCATCTTCGATGAGGTGGACGCCGGAATCGGGGGAAGGGCTGCGGTTGAGGTGGGCCGACGATTGGCGAGGTTGGCCAGGACGGCACAGGTCCTTGTGGTCACGCACCTTCCTCAGGTGGCCGCCTTCGCCGACAGTCACGTTGTCGTCACAAAGACGGCGGATGGCTTCGTCACTGCTTCCAGCGTGAGAGTCGTCGAGGGCGACAACAGGGTCACCGAACTGGTGAGGATGCTGTCGGGTCTGGACGGGTCATCGGCAGGCGCTGCGCACGCTCAGGAGTTGCTGGCCGTTGCCGCACAGGAGCGGCCCATCGACATTGCCACCACCGGCAGGGCCAGTTGGGGGACGGGAGAGTTGCTTCATTAGTTCCCGGTACGGATTCTGCTGAACGTGGCTCGCGGTGGGTCGGGGATCCCCGGAAGGTGACACGCGGGGATAGCCCACTGTTCGACGAGTGGTCCAGCGAGTTGGCCGAGTGCTGCCATGACCGCTGATAGTCTGGTTTTCCGTGAGTTCCTCGCGTCAGACCAAGCATGTTTTCGTCACCGGTGGTGTCGCATCCTCCCTGGGTAAGGGTCTCACCGCCTCGAGTTTGGGAAGCCTCCTAGCAGCCCGCGGTCTCCGCGTGACGATGCAGAAGTTGGACCCCTACCTCAACGTGGATCCCGGCACGATGAACCCCTTCCAGCACGGTGAAGTCTTCGTGACTGACGACGGTGCTGAGACGGATCTGGACATCGGTCACTACGAGAGATTCCTCGATACCGATCTGCATGGTTCTGCCAACGTGACGACCGGTCAGGTGTATTCGACGGTCATCGCCAAGGAACGACGCGGCGAGTACCTCGGTGACACCGTGCAGGTCATCCCGCACATAACGAACGAGATCAAGTCCCGGATTCGGCGAATGGCTGGACCGGATGTCGATGTCGTCATCACCGAGGTGGGGGGCACCGTCGGTGATATCGAGTCGTTGCCTTTCCTTGAGGCCGTCAGGCAAGTGCGGCACGAGGTGGGCCGCGAGAATGTGTTCTTCCTACACGTGTCCTTGCTCCCGTACATCGGGCCCTCGGGCGAGTTGAAGACCAAGCCCACCCAGCATTCGGTTGCATCGTTGAGGAATATCGGCATCCAGCCGGACGCGATCGTGCTCCGGGCAGATCGGCCGGTGCCGTCGTCTATCAAGCGCAAGATCTCGCTGATGTGCGATGTCGACGAAGAGGCCGTGGTTGCCGCCGTCGATGCGCCGAGCATCTATGACATCCCGAAGGTGCTACACACCGAGGGACTCGACGCCTATGTCGTACGAAGGCTGGATCTGCCATTCCGGGACGTGGACTGGGGCAGGTGGGACGATCTTCTCCGCAGGGTGCATCGGCCAGCCCATCAGGTGACGATCGGCCTGGTGGGCAAGTACATCGACCTTCCCGACGCTTACCTCTCGGTGACGGAAGCGCTTCGCGCGGGAGGATTCCACAACGACTGCAAGGTGATTATTCGCTGGGTTGCAAGCGATGATTGCGCAACGCCCGAGGGCGCACGTCAGCAACTCCAAGACCTCGACGGCATTTGCGTTCCCGGCGGATTCGGGGTTCGTGGGATCGAGGGGAAGCTCGGAGCTCTCCGATTCGCTCGTGAGAATGGGATACCCGTTCTGGGCCTCTGCCTTGGCCTGCAGTGCATGGTGATCGAGTATGCGAGGAATGTCGTAGGGCTGGAAGGCGCCAACTCTCTGGAGTTCGACGAGACCAGCCCCCATCCAGTGGTCTCGACAATGGCGGACCAACGTGACGTGGTGTCGGGCGATCGAGACATGGGCGGAACCATGAGGCTGGGCCTGTACCCGGCAAAGCTGCTGGACGGCTCGATCGTGGCTGAGGCGTACGGGTTGCCGTATGTCGATGAACGGCATCGTCACCGCTACGAGGTGAATAACGCGTACCGGTCAAGCCTCGAGGACGCTGGCTTGGTCATCTCGGGGACGTCTCCAGACGGCCGTCTCGTGGAGTACGTCGAACTGCCGCGCGAGGTGCATCCGTACTACGTGTCGACCCAGGCTCACCCCGAATTCCGATCCCGGCCCACCCGCGCGCACCCGCTGTTCATCGGGTTGATTCGTGCGAGTCTCGAACGGGCTGCCTCTCGACCATCACTTGTCGACGTCAAGGCATGACGGCGGACGAAGTCTGGATCGGTGACGTCGAGGATGAGCCGGCGCTGAAGCCTGTTCTGCGGAGTACAGCTCGCTTCGAAGGGCGTGTCTGGTCGGTTCGTACCGACGCCGTTGAATTCGACGGCGTTGTTGTCGAGCGCGATGTACTCATCCACCTCGGGGCGGTGGCCATCATTGCCCTGGACGAGGAGGATCGAGTCCTGCTGATTCGGCAGTACCGGCATCCGGTGGCCATGGCATTGTTTGAGCCGCCAGCCGGACTTCTGGACGTGCCCGATGAGGCCCCCCTTGACACGGCAGCGCGCGAATTGGCCGAAGAGGGCGGATACGAGGCGTCGTCGTGGCACGTGCTGGTTGACCTGCTCAATTCCCCCGGTGGTTCCAGCGAGGCGATCCGCGTGTACCTGGCTCGGGGGCTGGCGCCGATCGTCGGCGGCCGCCCGCACACAGGTGAGGCCGAGGAGGCGCACCTACCGCAGGCATGGGTCGATTTGGCGGAGGCAAAGAATCTCGTCATGGCCGGGAAGATCGCCAGTCCGAGTGCGGTGTGCGGAATCCTGGCCGCTTGGGCAAGCCGCGAATCAGGATGGGCGGACTTGCGGCCGGCGGACTCGCCATGGTCCGCTCGAGAGACAGTCAAGGCAGCGGGCCGGGTGCATCGTCCAGCACATGGATCCGACGCCAGCGAGTAGAAAGAGCTACCGCCAGCCCGTCAGGGTAATGGCCATCGGTGGTCAACTCGATTGGTACCTTGAGGGTGGCCCGAGCGCAGGATCGGCTGGAACGAGGAGGATCTGTGAAGGTTGGAATCCCACGCGAGGTCAAGAATCACGAGTACCGGGTGGCGATCACCCCGGCAGGTGTCCACGAACTCGTAGCCCACGGCCATGAGGTCGTGATTGAGCAGAGCGCCGGAGTTGGGTCCTCAATCCCCGACTCGGACTATGTGTCCGCAGGTGGCCGGATCCTTCCTTCGGCTGACGCGGTCTGGGGGGAAGCCGACTTGATCCTCAAGGTCAAGGAACCCGTTGCGGAGGAGTTCCACCGGATGCGGCAGGGGCAGGTCCTTTTCACCTACCTGCACCTTGCGGCATCCCGTGAGTGCACGGATGCCCTTGTGAAGGCGGGGGTTACGGCCATCGCCTACGAGACCGTCGAGTTGGACGACCATTCACTCCCACTGTTGGCCCCGATGTCGGAGGTGGCCGGTCGGCTGGCTCCCCAGGTCGGTGCCCACGCGCTGATGCGCGCCAACGGCGGTCGCGGGGTCCTTATGGGCGGGGTTTCCGGTACGTACGCCTCGAAGGTGGTCGTCATTGGCGCGGGTGTCTCCGGCATGAATGCCGCGGCCATCGCGCTCGGAATGCAGGCGGAGGTTCTGCTCCTGGACCGCAACATCGCCCGGCTGCGGCAGGTTGATGCGATCTACCAGGGTCACATGCAGACCATTGCGTCCAATTCCTTTGAGATCGATCGTGCCGTGGTTGATGCGGACATGGTGATCGGGGCCGTCCTGGTACCCGGAGCCAAAGCGCCCAAGCTGGTGAGCAATGAACTTGTGTCGCGCATGAAGCCAGGTTCCGTCCTCGTCGACATTGCCATCGACCAGGGCGGCTGCTTCGAAGACTCGCGACCGACGACGCATCAGGATCCGACCTACCGAGTGCACGACTCGGTCTTCTACTGCGTCGCCAATATGCCTGGAGCTGTGCCGAACACGTCAACCTACGCACTTACCAACGTGACCCTGCCCTACGCCGTCGAGCTTGCTGATCACGGCTGGCAGGAAGCCATGCGTAAGGACCACGCTCTCTCCCTGGGACTGAACGTTCATGCGGGCGAGATCACCTATCGGGCGGTTGCTGAGTCATTTGGGATGCCGTGCCGCGAGCTTGCCGAGGTGCTCGCCTGACCTCGCTGCTGGAGCGGGCCATTGATAGCTACCTGGATCACGTGGCAATCGAGCGGGGCCTCGCGCCGAATACCGTCGAGGCTTATCGCCGCGACCTGGATCGCTACGGTCGCTGGTG
>JAULZL010000340.1:688-1861 GCA_032117355.1 Candidatus Nanopelagicales bacterium | reverse complement strand
TCATCCCGGTCACCTGCGCGCTCCGGGGAAGCGGCCTCTGGCCAAGACCCCCGGACGCATCGGCTGGGCCGAGGCTCACTCACATCGCGACCGCCCGCACTTGCGCCGAGACCCGCTCCGCGTGTATGCCTCACGGGCTCTCATCCTTGATCTGGTGGCCATTACGGTCGCAGGCATCACCGGATTCATCCTCCGCTGGGCCATCCCCTACTCGGTGGAAATCAACGATCCAACGTACGTTTCCTTCGTCCTGGTCGTCATCGCAGCCTGGATCGGCACCCTTGTCATTCGAGGTGCCTACGACACCCGCATCCTTGGTGTCGGGTCGGAGGAATTCAAGCGGGTGGTTGCTGCCACGACCACGGTTTTTGCGGCTGTAGCCGTCGTTGTGTTTGTGCTCAAGATTGACCTTTCCAGAGGCTTCGTCGTCATCGCCTTCATCACCGGTATCGCGCTGTTGCTGGTCGTCCGGTGGAGTCTGCGCGGCTGGCTTCGGCATGAGCGCCGCTATGGGCACTTCCTGCACCGGACAGTGGTGATCGGCGATGGGGCCCAACAGGCGGAGATCGTTGACCTGCTTGATCGTGATCCGGTGGCGGGCTTCACCGTCGTCGATGTGATTGGTGAGCCGGGGTCTGAAGTGTCGTCCGAGACGCTCGATCACTGGCTGGACGAGATCATGGCCCGGATCGCCCTGAGCGACGCGGACACCGTGGCTGTCGCCGGTTCTCCCGTCCTGGGCCAGGAGCTCGTCAAGAGGCTGGCCTGGCGGTTGGAGGGCCCGCGTGTCGACCTGCTGGTCGCGCCGACCATCGGTGACGTCGCTGGCCCACGAGTCACGATGCGCATGGCGGCTGACCTGCCGCTGCTCCACCTAGATGAACCCCACCTGACCGGTCCAAAGCGGGCGATCAAGCGAAGCCTGGACGTCGTCTTCGGCGTGGCCCTTTTCGCGCTCTTCCTTCCCTTCATGCTCGTCGCCGGGATTGGGACGCTGATCTCGAGCCGTGGCCCGATCTTCTACGTTCAGGAACGAATCGGACGTGGTGGACAGATCATCACCGTGCCGAAGTTCCGGACGATGTACGTCGGTGCGGACAAGCTGCGCGACGAGGTCATCGGGCTGCCCGACGAGGCGATCCTCGACAGGTACCGGCGCGACCCTCGCATCAC
>JAULZL010000340.1:0-678 GCA_032117355.1 Candidatus Nanopelagicales bacterium | reverse complement strand
GGGTGCTGCGCCGCTGGTCGGTGGACGAGATGCCGCAGATCGTCAATGTGATCCGTGGCTCTATGTCCCTCGTCGGCCCGCGCCCGGTGATGCTCGAGGAAGTCGCACTCATGGGCGACGCAGACCACCGCCGTCACCTGACGAAGCCGGGCCTGACGGGCCTGTGGCAGGTGTCCGGGCGCAAGGCGGTGGACTGGGAGGAGCGCATGCGTCTGGACCTGGACTATGTCGAGCACTGGTCCCCCGCCCTGGACCTCGTCATCGTGGCCAAGACCATCAAGGTGGTCCTGGTGGGTGACGGCGCCTACTGAGCCTGCTCGGAGCGACTCGTGGTCGAGTCCCGCGAAGCGTACGGAATTCCGTCCGAACTACAGGCCGAGAAGTTTTGCGTGGCGGGCGAAGTCTGGCTCCTGAGCCCTGACCTCCTCGAAGGTGCCGCGGGCCACCACCACCCCATCGCGCATGAATAAGAGTTCATCGGCCTTGCGCACCGTGGCGAGCCGGTGGGCAACCGTGATGGTCGTGACCTTGCCGCCCAGTTCACCCAGGGTCTCGGTTATGGCGGCTTCGGTCTCGGCGTCCAGCGCACTCGTCGCCTCGTCCATGACCAGGACGAGGGGACGCGAGTAAAGGGCGCGCGCAATGCCTAGGCGCTGCCGCTGCCCTCCACTGAGTCGC
>JAULZL010000339.1:0-4967 GCA_032117355.1 Candidatus Nanopelagicales bacterium | reverse complement strand
GGAGGCCTGCGGCAGCGCGCACCTCAAGGTCATCCTCGAGACCGGCGAACTTCGCACCCTGGACAACGTTCGCCGCGCCAGTTGGCTGAGCATGCTCGCGGGCGCCGACTTCATCAAGACCTCGACGGGCAAGGTGACTCCCGCCGCAACACCCACGGTGACCCTCGTCATGCTCGAGGCAGTGCGCGACTTCCATGAGTCCACCGGCCGACGGATCGGCGTCAAGGCCGCCGGTGGAATTCGAACGAGTAAGGACGCCATCAAGTACCTCGTCCTGGTCAACGAGACCGTCGGCGAGGACTGGCTCGACCCGGATCTGTTCCGGTTCGGCGCATCGACCCTGCTCAATGACCTGCTCCTGCAACGGCAGCGGATGTCCACCGGGCATTACTCAGGTCCCGCCTACGTGACGAACGACTGAAGGACGATGCCATGGAAGCCCCGAGTCGAATGACCTTCGAGTACGCACCCGCGCCTGAGTCACGCGCCGTCGTCGACATCGCCGCGACATACGGCCTCTTCATCGACGGCGAGTTCGTCGAGCCGATTGACGGTGCAGCCTTCAAGACGATCAATCCGGCGACCGAGGAAGTGCTCACCGAGGTCAGTGAGGCAGGCGCAGCCGATGTCGCCGCCGCGATCGCAGCCGCTCGACGGGCATATGAGACCGTCTGGTCACGGATGAGCGGGAGGGAACGGGCTAAGTACCTGTTCCGTATCGCCCGAATCATCCAGGAGCGGGCCCGCGAACTGGCGGTGCTGGAGAGCCTCGATAACGGCAAGCCCATCCGCGAGTCACGGGATGTCGACCTGCCACTCGTTGCAGCGCACTTCTTCTACTACGCCGGCTGGGCCGACAAGCTCGAGTACGCCGGACTGGGCCCGAATCCTCGAAGCCTCGGGGTCGCCGCCCAGGTGATCCCGTGGAACTTCCCGCTGCTGATGCTCGCCTGGAAGGTTGCCCCGGCCCTGGCCGCGGGCAATACCGTCGTGCTGAAGCCAGCCGAGACCACTCCGCTGACCGCCCTGCTGTTCGCGGATATCTGCCGACAGGCCGACCTGCCCCCCGGTGTCGTCAACATCCTCACCGGTGCTGGTGAAACGGGGCGGCTGCTGGTCTCATCCAGTGGAATCAACAAGGTTGCATTCACCGGATCAACCGACGTAGGCAAGGCCATCCAGCGCTCCGTGGCCGGAACACGCATCCCGGTGACCCTTGAACTCGGCGGCAAGGCCGCCAACATCGTTTTCGACGACGCACCACTCGATGAAGCGATCGAGGGAATCGTCAACGGCATCTTCTTCAACCAGGGTCACGTGTGCTGCGCAGGATCACGACTCCTCGTCCAGGAGTCCATCGCTGATGACGTGCTCGACCGGCTGAAGCGGCGGCTGGCCACCCTGCGGGTAGGTGATCCGCTGGACAAGAACACCGACGTCGGGGCGATCAACTCGGCAGCACAGCTAGCCAGAATCATCGAGCTCGCGGAGGCTGGTGACTCCGAGGGCGCGCAGCGATGGAGTGCACCGTGCGCCCTGCCCGACCGCGGCTTCTGGTTCGCCCCCACGCTATTCACTGGAGTCACGCAAGCGCATCGCATCGCCCGTGAAGAGATCTTCGGCCCGGTGCTGTCCATCCTGACCTTCCGAACCCCGGACGAGGCCATCGACAAGGCCAACAACACTCCCTACGGTCTGTCGGCCGGGATTTGGACGGAGAAGGGCAGCCGGATCCTGTGGATGGCAAGCCGGCTTCGAGCCGGCGTCATCTGGGCGAACACCTTCAACCGCTTCGACCCAACCAGCCCCTTCGGCGGCTACAAGGAATCTGGATTCGGTCGCGAAGGTGGGCTGCCGGGTCTGGCTGCGTACCTGAGCAACGATGAGGAAGCAGGCTCGCGATGAGCGATCGGCTGGACGTCAGAAAGACCTACAAGCTCTTCGTGGGCGGGGCGTTTCCGCGAAGCGAGTCCGGCCGCTCATATGAGGTGCTGGACGCAACGGGAGCATTTCTGGCCAATGCCGCACAGGCCAGTCGAAAGGACGCCCGGGATGCCGTCCTAGCCGCTCGCAAAGGATTCGACGCCTGGAGCGCCGCAACGGCGTACAACCGAGGTCAGGTGATCTACCGGATCGCCGAGGTGATGGAGGGCCGCAGGGCCCAATTCATCGCCGACGTCATTGACGCCGAGGGTGCGAGCACCCCGGTCGCCGAGCAGCAGGTCGACGCGGCCATCGACCGTTGGGTCTGGTACGCCGGCTGGGCCGACAAGATTGCCCAGGTGCTTGGTAGCGCCAATCCGGTGGCTGGCCCATATTTCAACTTCTCCGTTCCGGAGCCAACCGGGATCGTTGCGGCCGTCGCACCACGGGACTCCAGCCTGCTTGGCCTGGTCAGTGTTATCGCCCCGATCATCGTGTCGGGCAACTCGTGCATCGTGATGGCGAGCCAGGCACGCCCGGTTCCAGCCATCACCCTCGCCGAGGTGCTGGCGACCTCGGACGTCCCTGCCGGGGTGGTCAACATCCTCACGGGCGACTCGGCCGAGGTCATGCCATGGCTCGCAAGCCACGCAGATGTGAACGCCCTGGATCTCACCGGAGTAGCCGATGCAGAGCTTGCAGCGGCCCTGGAGGCTCAGGCGGCGGACACCGTGAAGCGGGTCAGGCTGTCGGCACCTGATGCCGACTGGTCGGGTAGTCCGGGCCTGGCGCGAATCCGGGCCTTCGTCGAGACCAAGACCGTCTGGCACCCGCTCGGGGTCTGATTCGGTCGCCGATCTGCCTCTCCGCCGCAGTCGCGCCTAATCCTCTTGGCGTGCGCGTCTCTTTCGTAGAACGACAAAGACGGTGGCTCCAACAGCGGCCACGCCCACGACGCCGAGGATGATTGGCCCCCATCGGCGACTGGCCACAATGGCCGTCTCCGCGAAATCAAGGGTTTCATCCGCAAAGTCCAGGACCGCATCGGTGCGATCAAGGGCCTCGCGCACGCGCGCCAGCTCAGTTCGAACCTCGGTGACATGATCGCCACCGTTGTGTACGGCCTCCAGCAATGCCATGGCCCTTCACCTTCCCGTCATCCGGTCGGCAAGCACGGCCCGCAGGGCTGCATAGGCCGGCTTGATCTGCTCGTTGATGATGGTGAGCCGCTCATCGAAGGGGATGAACGAGCTCTTCATCGCATTGATGGTGAACCACTGGAAGTCATTGAGGCCATACCCGAAGGCCTCGCTGAGCAACTCCATCTCCCGGGTCATCGAGGTGCCTGACATCAGTCGGTTGTCGGTGTTCACCGTCACCCGGAAGCCCAGTCGACGCAGTAGCCCAATGGGATGCTCCGCGATGGAGGCGGCTGCACCGGTCTGGATATTGGACGATGGGCACATCTCCAGCGGTATCCGGCGATCGCGTACGTAGGCGGCGAGTCGGCCAAGGACCGCGCGGCCATCGGGCTGGAGTGTGATGTCGTCCACGATGCGGACACCGTGACCGAGCCGATCGGCTCCACACCACTGGATGGCCTCCCAGATACTCGGCAATCCGAAGGCCTCGCCCGCGTGGATCGTGAAGTGGGCGTTCTCCCGGCGCAGATACTCGAAGGCGTCCAGGTGTCGAGTGGGCGGAAAGCCCGCCTCGGCTCCGGCGATATCGAAGCCGACCACGCCCATGTCCCGGAACTCCACCGCGAGTTCGGCAATTCGCGTCGAGTGCATGGCAGTGCGCATCGCAGTCAGCAGAACCCCGACCCGGATTCGCGAGCCGGCTGCAGCGGCCTCCCGCTCTCCCTCGGAGAAGCCGGCGAGGACCGCCTCGACGACCTGGTGCAGGGTCAGGCCCTGCTCGACGTGCAGCTCAGGGGCATAGCGAATCTCCGCGTAGACGACCCCGTCAGCGGCAAGATCCAGGGCGCACTCGCGCGCAACGCGACGCAGCGAATCAGCAGTCTGCATGACGCCAACCGTGTGCGCGAAGGTCTCGAGATACCTCTCCAGGGAACCGGAGTTGGCCGCCTCCTCGAACCATCGAGCCAGTTCACCGGCATCGTTGGCGGGTAGCCCCTGGTAGCCCGACTCAGCCGCCAATTCAATGATCGTCTGCGGCCGGAGCCCTCCATCGAGGTGATCATGGAGGAGCACCTTCGGAGCCCGAGCCAGCAGGTCGTGCGGGACAGGCGAAATCGTGCCCCCATCGACAACCATGGTCTAGTGCCCGGAGCCGTCGCCGTGATCGTCGGTGGCCAACCGCCCGAAGAGCACCAGGGAGACAATCGCCCAGCCGAGTAAGAAGGGCACCACCAGCAAGGCCTTATTCATGCCATTGAAGGAACCCATCAACGCGACCAGCAGGCCGGCCATAATCACAGCAGCCAGGTAGCCGGCGATGGGGTGGGTCTTCTCGGTGGCGTGCTCGGCGTTCACTTCGTGGATCCTCTCGGTTGTCTGTGCATCAGGTCTCTGTGCATCCGGCACGTACACGTCGGTAGCTCACGTCGGTCGCTCCTGAATCACGAGCGGCCTACTCGGCGTCCCGGTGCACGATATCTGGTCCAAAGGCGGGAACGCATACGGCGATGTACCGGGCGCCTTGGGGACATGAGTACCTGATGCGCTCACCGGCCCGGGTGATGACCGCCTCGCCCGCATGAACGGTGACCGTTCCCTGCTCGGTCTCGACCACGACAGAACCCTCGAGGACCACCGTGAACTCATCGAATTCAGGGAGTTGCGCTGGCTCCTCCCAGCCCGCGGGCGCGGTCATCTGTGCGATGGAGACACCTTCATCCCCGCTTGCCACGCGGCCGATGAACTCCTCGATCATCTTCCCGCCGGGCACCGGGATCAGGGCCGGCTCCCGGATAACCTGCGCCATCAGGTGATCCGCTCAATGATCAAGGGCAGCCGGTCGACGGGCGATCCGGCCGGGTCAACGACGATGCCCGGCAGCAGGGCCTCGAGTGCTCCAGC
>JAULZL010000338.1:0-3307 GCA_032117355.1 Candidatus Nanopelagicales bacterium | reverse complement strand
GTGTGGGCTTAGGTCAGGGGAGGGGTCGGTACATCTCTTAGTAGATGCATGCATACTGTCTTACCATGTTTGGTTAGACTCCCATACCATGTATGGTCACACTGTTGTGATACCCTTCTTTGGGTTGTGTCGGACAAGCTAGTGTAAGCGGTCTTCGCCCACTTCTTCCCTCTCGATCGCCTGTGGGGGATCCGAGGAGCTACTCTCGAACTCTCGCAACAAGTGGAGCCTCTACCGAGGATACTTTACAACGTTGCCCAATGAGTTCGGCAGAGTCGCAACCCCGCCTCATCGCAGCCAAGTTCGCTGGTCAGAGGGGGCCCCAATTCACTCAGTGGGCGAAAGAGTTTCTCGATGCTGCGGCAGGAAAGGGTGACGAAGATGGAAGCTGGGCTGACTGTTACCTGGGACAAGACCCCCAGGCCGGCCTATCAGCTGTCCAAACGCGCCGCCGTACCCAACGCCGACGGGAAAGCTACTCGGCTCTCCTGCTGCATATGGACGACGACTCGCTCAAGGCTGTGATCCGAGCCGAGGCTGGACCACTAGCTGTCAATCCACAAGACAGATCTAATGGCCGAGTTGCCTGGCTGGTCCTTCAGCGCGAGTGCGACGAACCCGCATCTGCTTTACACATCAACACCAAGATCCTCGAGTACAACGGGCTGACGATCTTAAAGGACGTAGGCGTCACCGAGGCGACGATCACCGACTTCAACCGTCTGATCGTGAAGAAGAACTCGGACCTGCCTTTGGCCAATCGCTTCAGTGATGACTCGATGACTGAAAAGATGCTCGGTGCAATCATCCTCCCGCCTACCCTCGCTCAGATCGCCGATTCGCTGCTGCAGTGCCCCCCGGGCAATCGCGACGCTCGCTTCTACACGCAGCCTGTGGCTGCTGTAGGTGTGCTTCCAGCTGTCCCTGGCGGATGGATCCGTCGCGCTGTCGTGCAGTATTTTGACGAGATGTGGCGCTCCGCATTCAAGCGAGGCGAGCTCAAGCCTGCCGCGCCAACTGCACGGCCAACCCGAATGGGCCCATCTAACCGTGCCGATGGCATGGCCGCGGAGGACGCCAACGCTGCCTCTGAGGAATGCTACGCCACTGACTACGATACCTTCGAGGATGCCTGCGCCGCTGCCACATCCCAACTCGTCTGGAACTCGTACGAAGGCATGACCGTCGACGAGCTCGCTGCATTCATGGACTCGCTGGATAGCGAGATCGCGATGGCCGTCATGAGCGCCCTCGAGCAAGAACTGTGCTGCTTCAACTGCTTCGGGCTCGGCCATCGGCAGGCTGAGTGCCCTTCGCCGAAGGCTGACCGAACGCAAGTCATCGATCGCCTTATGTCGCTCATCACGCGGATGAAAACCTCCGGTGCTCGCCGTGGCCCGTTCTCTGGTCTCAGCCGTGGCGGGCGAGGCGGACGTGGCCGTGGCAATGGTGGCCGCGGTGGCCGCGGTGGATACCGAGGTGGCCGCGCGCCGTTCAGGCCCGTCCGAGCGACCGGAAATGCGGCCAAGGAAAAGGAAAACTCGGAAGTCGGCATGCAAGCCGAAACAAGCCCGGGTATTCCTAACCAAGAGCGCGCACCCGGCGCATCTGTGAATGAGGTCGGCGCCGCCGCTATCACCAGTGACGAAATCGATCCTCTAGATATCTTCGGCGAGCCAATGCATGCCACGGAGGGAGCCCAGGAGGTGTACGGATGGCCATTTCCCGCCCCGGCGAATTCTCCGATGCGCCGCGCCGTAGTCGCCTGCGCTGGAATCGCCCTCGTCGGTGTCCTTCTGGCTGTAGCCGCTTCTCGGCGCTACCTGCCCACGCCTCGCCGCCTCGCCACCATCCTGGTCGTCGCGGGGGCTCAGACCGGACATGCCCTCGCCCCTCCGACCCAAGCTGCGCCGCCGAATAGTGCTCGTCACCTGGGCCCGACGTCGATAGCCACCGCCGCCGCCATCGGTGCCGTGGCTGGTTCCCTGCTCAACCAGCACCTCGAGGCGGAGCCGTGCTTCACCTTCTCGTGTGTCGACACCTCCCTCATGCCTGCGGAATTTGCCTTCCTCGGCGACCGGATTGCGTCTGGCCTGATGACCCCGATATACAGTCACCACGATGGAGTCGCAGAGATGCTCATCGACAGCGGTGCCACTAGTCATATGGTGGACAACGCACATAAGCTCTCCCGCATCACGGCCACCAATCCGCGCGGGCGCGATGTTCGTGTTGCTAACGGTCACGTTATCCGTGCTACGCACGTGGGTGAGATGGACGTCACCGTGAACGCCCGCTACCGACGCAAGGCAAACAAGCACGAAAACTGCGCGACTGTGATGACCCTCACCGACGTGCTCGTGGTGCCCGGGCTCAACACGGACCTGTTCTCCTGCAATGCTGCATTCGAGCGCGATGGCATCCGGTCGTACTTTAACGATGAGCGTCACCTCGTCCTACCCGATGGAGGCAAGGTTACTTTTGTCGAGGGCGGAAACAGACGGAAAAGCCTCATCAAGTACCACCAGACGCGTGCCGATGCCTACCTGGCCGCGTCGTCCACTGGAGCGGCAAATGACATGGTCCACAACATGCTGGCACACTTCTCGCCCGACAGAATCGCGATGGCTCGGGCGCGTATGAAGACGAGTTCATCCCGGTCGCTGCAGATCGACGCGCAAGAGATGCCCGAGACATCAGCGCTCAAGCACGCATCACAAGGCTGCGTGCCATGTGGCCTTGGCGGGGCGCACAAGCCAAGCATCTCGCATGCCCGACCGCGCCAAAATGCTGCCGTTGGTGCCTTTGGTGACTCTGTCCACGTCGACCTCTGTGGACCCTATCCAGCTTCAGTGCATACGGGATTCAAATACGTCATTGGCTTCGCTGACCGCGCCACTCGAGAGGTTCATATCTACTTCCTCGTCAACAAGACTGCTGAAGAGGTACGTCACGCTATTGAAACCTTCGTGTCAGACAATGGTCGTGTCAAGCAGTTTGTCTTCGACAACGGGGGTGAATTTACGGCAGGAACTGTCGAGCAGCTACTCAACGAGATGATGACTAGCCGCAGGTTCTCAGTGCCGTACACGCCCCAACGCAATGGCCTCATCGAGCGTTTTTGGTATACCCTCAATCGCCAAACGAGAATCCTGCTCGCGCACACCAACCACGCAGAATCTCTTTGGCCATTCGCGATGAGCCATGTGGTAGCCATCCACAATAGCCTGCCTACGAGAGCGCTAGATCCGCCGATGGCACCCTCGGAG
Organism: Candidatus Nanopelagicales bacterium; assembly: GCA_032117355.1. Lineage (GTDB taxonomy): Bacteria > Actinomycetota > Actinomycetes > S36-B12 > S36-B12 > REEB460. Next base: position 38 of record JAULZL010000338.1, on the reverse strand, counting down.
GCTCGCACAGGCAAAGTCCCTTCACTCAAGCGTTTCAG
>JAULZL010000337.1:0-3002 GCA_032117355.1 Candidatus Nanopelagicales bacterium | reverse complement strand
TCCGGAAATATCTCGACGATGCTCACGACGGCTACGACACGATGGCCTGGTTGGTGAGGCAGCCGTGGAGCAACGGCTCCATCGGGACGATGGGCTTTTCGTACGGCGCGCACACCCAATGTGCGATGGCCACACAAACGCCGCCCGGATTGGCGTGCATGTACATCGACTCCGGCGGGTTCTCGAACGCCTATCACGGAGGCATCCGGCGGGACGGCGCCTTCGAGATGAAGCAAGTCACGTGGGCGATGAAGCACGCCCTCAAGAGCGCCGAGCGATCAGGGGACCGCGAGCGGGTCCAGACACTGAGCGCGCAGGACCTCCACGACTGGTTCAGGCGTCTTCCATGGGCGCGGGGGCGGTCTCCTCTGAGCGCGTCACCGGAGTTCGAAGATTATCTCTTCGAGCAGTGGCAACACGGGGTGTTCTCCGACTACTGGAAGCAACCCGGTCTTTACAACGAAGGGTTCTACGATCGCTTTCCCGATGTCCCGACCGCGATCGTCGGCAGCTGGTTGGACCCGTACGTCCTCAGCTGTCTGACCAACTACGGGGCGCTGAGCGCCAGACGACGGAGCACGGTCACGTTGCTGATGGGCCCGTGGACGCATGGAAAGCGATCGGCAACCCATGCGGGTGACGTCGATTTCGGTCCGCAGGCGACCCTCGATGGGAATATCGCCGTTGATTACCTGCAGATGCGCCTTGATTGGTTCGGGCGTTGGCTGAAAGGCGAGACACCCGTCGCCGAGGAGCACCGCGTGAGGGTGTTCCTCATGGGCGGAGGGGATGCGGCGCGCAACGAGGACGGGCGGCTCAACCACGGTGGTCGTTGGATACAGTCCGATCATTGGCCGTGCGCGAACGTGTCCGAACAGGTCCTGAGGCTTGCCTGGCTCGATGGCCGCGGCCATCTCTCGGAGATCGCGCAGACGGAAGGGACGCACAAAGAATACCGATACGATCCACGGGATCCGGTGCCGACCATCGGCGGCGCCCTGACATCGGGCGAACCGATCATGCACGGCGGCATGTTCGATCAGCGTGTGACGCCCGACATCTTCGTCGTCAAGCAGGATCCTTCATCGTCCCGATTGGCTGAAAGACCCGATGTGCTCGTCTTCGAAGGCGACACTTTGACCGCTGACCTCGCGATCGTCGGGGCCGTGGAGGTCGACTTGTTCGTCTCATCGGATTGTCCCGACACCGACTTCACCGTCAAGCTGGTCGATCTTCATCCCCCCACTCCGGATTACCCGGAGGGCTACGCATTGAACATCACCGACGGGATCTTGCGGATGCGCTACCGTGATGGATGGGATCGCGAGGTCATGATGAGACCGGATGTCGTCTATCCCATCACGGTCCGGATGCTCGCCACCGCCAATCTCTTCAAAGCGGGACACCGTCTCCGGATCGACATCTCCAGCAGCAACTTCCCCCAGTTCGACATCAATCCCAACACGGGAGAACCAGAGGGCGACTGGCAAAACACCCGTGTCGCCACGAACCGGGTCCATATGGGAGGTCTACATCTCTCACAGGTCCGCTTTCCGGTCCTCGGGTTCGAAGTAACGTAGACAGTGTTCGTAGAACCGTTGAGTGACGCGTGACATCGTCGCGTCCTTCGCAGTGATGAACGCGTACTCATGTTTGATGTCCGGTTGGAAGCGCACCAGGACGATCGACTGGTCGACGAATTGGCGAGCGAACAACTCGCTGACGATGGCGATGCCGGAGCCGCCTTTGGCGAACGCGCAGGCCGCGCCTACGGTGTGCGTCTCGATCCGTACCCGCATCCGTGATTTTGCGCCAGAGAACGCGCGGTCTATCTGGACCCGGGAGCTGCGCCCCTTGCCCAGCAGGATCAATGGCTCATCATGCAGGTCTCTCGCCGAGATCTGTTTCGATTTTGCCAGCTTGTGGCCTTTGGGCACGGCACACACCGTGCCACCGGAGATCAGGGGTCGGCAGATCAATCCCCTGTGATCGACAGGAAGTTTGGCGAAGCCGCAGTCCACTGCCCGCAGTGCGACCATATCCAAAGCGGTCTGTCCGCTTTGGGAATCCAGCGTGATGCTCACATCGGAGTGGTCGCGAAGGAACGCGTTGATCGCAGACGACAACATCCCTTCTGCAAGGCTGGGTGGCGAGACCACCCGGAGTTCACCGAAGTCTGCGTTATGGAGATTGAGCGCGAGCCTCGAGATGCGGTCAACGCTCTGCAGGGTGATCTTCACTTCGTCGTAGAAGATCAGCGCTTCATCGGTCGGGATCAAGCGCCCCTTGCTTCGATTGAACAGTTTGAAGCCGACTGATTCCTCAAGTGCGCCCAGGCATCGGCTGACAGCCGGTTGGGTCAGATCGAGCTCGCGGGCCGCCGCGGTCGCCGAGCCCAGATCGATGATGGCCCGAAAGCATTCGAGACTTCTGAGATTGATCGTGAACGATGGCAGTGGCATGACTTACCTTGTCCAAGGAGAACGCTGTCGCCCGCCAAGGGTATTACATACCCTGATAAGGCGATACATCCGCCACAACTGATTGTAATGGGGTCTCCGACTCATTACGCTTCCTGTGTCTTTTTCGATCAGGGCGGTGACCATGATCTTGGCAAAAACGTTGGCGATCCTGTTCGCGGCGGTCCTGGTCTTTTCGCCACTCCCAGCGCAAGCCAGCGAAGACAACTACATCACTCACGGACCGATACTCGGTCGTGTGGGCGCCACCGAGATCAGTGTGTGGGCGAGAACGTTCCGTACAGGCACCGTCCGGGTCCGTTACGGGCTGTCGGCGGACCGACTGGACGCCCTGTCGTCGCCCGTGGTGACGCGACCGGGGCGCGACAACTCAGGCATCGTCCGGTTGCTGGGCCTGCAGCCAGACACCCGGTACTACTATGAGTTGGTGATCGGCGAGGGCGCCCAGATGGCCCCTGTCGTCCAGCGCGCAGGTTCCTTCAGGACATTGCCCGATCCGGAATCGATGCGTGACAAGAGTTT
>JAULZL010000336.1:0-2495 GCA_032117355.1 Candidatus Nanopelagicales bacterium | reverse complement strand
CCGTCGCGCCGACAAAGCGTCCAGTGCCGTCGACGTCGACGAGGCCGAGCTTGCCGAGAGCCTTGAGCTGCCGGGCGCCGACCTGTCTGATGAGAGCCTGACCGTCCGGGTGCTGCCACGGCAGGCCGACGAATTCACCTGCATGAAGTGCTTCCTCGTCCATCACCGCAGTCAGCTCGATCACGAGGGCAAGGACGGGCCGATCTGCAAGGAGTGCTCGTAGCAGGGGCGGGCCAATGCGCGTCGTTGTTCACCGCCGAACCAGCGAGGTTCACGCGAGGCGGAAAATGGGCGGTAGGCCTATGGGCGGGAGCGGCCTGCCTGGTTGGCGATCCGGTACACCGCGGTCTCGACGGCGGCTGCGGTTGCCGCGGTAACGACCGCCCACACGACGGCCCTGCGGAAAGCGATGGACGGATCGCGAGGCGCCGGCGGCTTGTTGCCGGTGACCTGCTCGTATCCAACATTCAGCACCTTGCGAACCACCATGGTTGCCGTGATGGCGATGACGGGCGCCAGTAGGTGCATGACCGGATTGGGCTCGAACTCGGCGGGTGCGTCGGCCTGCTCGTCCAGGCCTTGGCCGGGGGCCCGGTTGGACGGATAGCCGACCTGCGCGTCAGCTGATGCCTTGCCCTTGGACGATGACGGGTCCGCTGCTCGTGCCATGGTGCTCCTCGACGGTTGTGGTCCGGCGGTCGCGAATACCGGACGTCTCTTGCGAGAACTGTGCCCTATTCACTGCCCGGCGTCGAACCGCTCTGAAGTGCCCGGGCAAGGTCCAGTGGTCGTCTGCTGCCGAGTATCCATGCCGGGTGAGGGTCCTGTGGGTCGACGACTTCGATGAGCACGGCAGGTCCCGCTGCCCAGGGGCGTAGGTGGATGAACCTTCGTGCGTCTCCGCCGCGTTGCGCGCGTACTTCTGTCGGAGTCAGGACGGTGATGTTGCCGATGTGACGGCGGGGGAGCGTGGCACGTCCAGCCCTTAGGTCCTTGTCGGTGACCTCGGTGATCGGTGCTCGAGCAAGTGCCAACCAGCCGGCAATCGCGGCTAGGGCAAGGAAGAGCAGCCAGCCAAGGAGGGCGCCGAAGGCGGCGCCGTAGGCAATGGCCAGCATGCCGATGAAGACGAGCAGGACGATCATGGCGGCGGTGCCAGGCACCAAACGCTCCCGAAAGCGGAAGGCGGGTGTGCTCACCTCGTCAATGTACGTGCCAGCCGTGGGGACATAGGTGTCGGTAGGGTCTGGCCATGCGCTCAACGAGTCCGCCGGAGGGTGCCGGGATACCCGAACCGGACCCAGGCTCGCCCGCGCCCGGCACCTCGATTCCCTCGCACTACCGGTGGTGCTTCGCCTGCGGCGTAGACCATCCCTCCGGCTTGCACCTGCGAATGGCCACCGGCGAAGGACTGCGCGTCCATGGCGAGTTCACCGTCGGCGAGCACCATCAAGGTTCACCCGGCGTGGCGCATGGCGGGGTCCTGGCCACCGCGATGGACGAAGCCCTTGGATACCTGAACTGGCTCGTGGGCGCTCCGGCCGTGACGGCCCGGTTGCAGGTCGACTACAAGCGCCCTGTTCCCATCGGCACAACCCTGTTTCTCGAAGCTGAGGTCACCGGAGTGCGGGGGCGCAAGGTGTACGGCCGGGTGGTCGCACGGCTGGGCAACCCTGACGGCGCCGTCGCGGTCGAGGCGACCGCCCTCTTCGTGCAGGTCTCGGTCGAGCACTTCATCAGTGCTGGCAATCCCGAGCTGATTGAGCGTGCTTTTGCGGATCGGGCTGATGGCGGGCCGGCCTGGCGCACGGGCGACCACTCGTTCGAGGTGAGCCCGTGACGGTGAGGGGTTGCACCGATGCCGCCTGACGTCCCCGTCCTGATTCACCTCCTTGACCCGGATCTGCCGGCTCCCACCTACGAGCATGCTGGGGATGCCGGACTCGACCTCCGATCGCGGATCGACCGTGAACTCGCTCCAGGTGAGCGTGCCCTTGTCCCCACTGGCATTTCGATCGCCTTGCCTGCGGGCTACGCGGCCTTCGTACATGCTCGCAGCGGCCTCGCCCTGCGATCAGGCCTTGGCCTGGTCAATGGTCCAGGGGTCATTGACGCTGGGTACCGCGGAGAGATCTCCGTGATCTTGATCAACCATGATCGAGTCGATCCGATTCGGATTTCCCGAGGGGACCGGATCGCTCAACTCGTGGTGACCGAGGTTTCTCGGGCCCGACTCGTGCAGGTGGAGCAACTGCCGGGCTCGATGCGAGGCCGCGGCGGCTTCGGCTCGACCGGTGGGCATGCGGGTACATCGTGACCGCGGGTACGGTTTTGGGGTGAGCAACCCAACAGATCGAATGACCGGACCGTGGGACGAGTCGGAGATTGACACCGGCGACGGAGTCGAGAGGCTGGATCTCGGTGGCCTGCTGATCGCCGCGACCCCCGGCATTGACGTGCAGGTCCAGGTCGATGAGAACACGGGGAAGATCGCT
>JAULZL010000335.1:8451-12262 GCA_032117355.1 Candidatus Nanopelagicales bacterium | reverse complement strand
GAAGCGGTGCATCCGGCTCACCCTGCTGCTCGGCAACGTCGATCACCCTGACGCGGAAGTCGAATTCGTGGTCGTAGCGCTCCAGGGCGGATCGCTGCGCTGTGCCTCGTGAGCGAGAGAAGGTGGTGAACACGGGCTCGGTGAGCGACTGCCACACCAGCCATGGCTCCTCGGCGAGGAACGTGTCGCTTCCCACCAGTCCGCCGACTGGATCACCGTCGGAGGCGTGTCCGCAGGCCTCCAGCATGCGCCAGTAGTGGGCAAGCTGCATGAGGTCGGACAGTCGATGCGATGAGTTCGGCGACAGGCCGTTCCGCATCGCGGTTGCGTGCGGGTCCGCGAGCTTGTCGAGTTCCACGGTGCGGACCGCTCCGGTCTTGGTCGGGCGAACCACCTGGTGGGACTTGATGTCCGCGGGGAGATAGCCCCAGGCGCCGTCTGCGCGTCGATGCGTTCTCACGAGGAGGTCGGGCCGGCCACGGCGGTGACCCAGCGTGTCGTCAGGAAGCGCGGCCCCGACGATGACGGGGATGCCCGAGGCCATCGCGTCGACCGTCGCCGCGGCAGCATCTCGGTGGCCGAGTGAGCGCAGGTCAGTGCACGAGTCACCCAGCGTCGAGGTCAACTGCTCGACTACGGCGGCCTCGAACTCGATTCCCTGGATGGTCCAGCGGCTCACCGGCACCTCGGCCACGGGGAGGTCGGCCAGGGTCGGGTCGTGGTCGTTGTGGGCGCGCCGCGCGCACTGGATGGCAACCCTGGAACCCAGCAGTGCCTCGGACATCTGTGATCACCCCCGTCCCATCATGGCCGATCGCGCACTAGCCTCGCAGCCATGGGGGAGAGCGCGATGACCCGGGACGAGGCTTCCGTCGTACCGCTGCTGGTCGGCGTGATCGGGCCCAGGGATATCGGCGCCGCAGAAGAGCGCGTGATCTCCGACGTGGTCGGCTCTGTGCTCCCGGGGCTGTCCCGCGCGTACCCCCACTCGGACGTCGCTGTGGTCACGTCTGTCGCGGCGGGCACGGATACCGTGGCTGCCATGCGAGCTCATGAGCTCGGCTACCCCGTCTACGCGCTCCTGCCGCTGGACGTCGATGACTACGCCCAGGACTTCGCGACCGAGGACCTCTCGCTATCGGACCGCTTGGCACTCACGAGGGCCTGGTGGGTGGGTCCGGCTGCCGAAGGAGCCAGTCGTGATGCCCGCTACCAAGCGTGTGGCCGATTGCTCGCCAGGCTGAGCGGAACCCTGCTTGCTGCGTGGAATGGTGTGCCTCCTCGCAAGCCGGGTGGGACGGCAGACACGCTTTACTTCGCGGTCCCTGAAGTCGCTGCCCTGCCCGACCTCTCGGGGGGTGCCGCGACGCTCACCTCGGAGCGCGGCGAAGTGGTGGCATTCGCCCCGGATGATCCGGACTCCGTGGCGGTGATGGATGCGGGCATGTCCGCGAGGGAGTGGCTGCCCGGGAGCGATCCCGTGTCGCGCCGCATCGACGCGTTCAACCGAGACAGCGGGCTTCGCGATCCGGCTCTCAGCGCGGTGCTCGCCCTGCAGCAGGCCGGGGATTCACTGGCCTCTCGACTTCAGGCTCGGTACCGACGCTGGACGGCATTCCTGCTGGTACTCGGCGTGTTGACCATCGTGAGCGTCGATGTCCAGTCCGAGATTTCCCGGTCATGGTTCCTGGGAATCCAGTTCCTTGCTCTTCTCGTCCTGCTCGCCATTTGGTGGCTCATGAATCGGTCGAGCGTCAAGCGTAGATTCGAGGAGTATCGAGCTCTGGCCGAAGGGGCACGTGTCCAGGAGGCATGGCAGCACGCCGGGATCGAGGAGCCGGTTTCGGATTACTACCTGCAGCCCCTGGGCCCGGAGGGATTCTGGATTCGCCGAGCGTTGCGCACTGCCTGGTTCCTCGATGTCATCCGGTCCACTGGCACGTCGCTGGCGGATCCCGGGAGCGCTCGCTCCTGGATCGATGGTCAGATCCGCTACTTCGAGGGGTCGGCCACGCGTCCAGGTGCGATCCGCCGCAACGAATCGAAAGCGAAGCAGTTGAGAGCGCTCGCGGTTGCCTTCGTCGGCTTAGCGTTGCTGGGCCTCGTGCCCGACCTGCTTCTCCTGATCCTCGGACTCAACCTTGGGGACGTCGTCGCAGCCGGGGGGCGCCTGGCCTGGGGTCTTGGAGGAGCAGCAGCGGCCGCCACGGTCGCCTACTCGCAGCTCATGGGCTACTCGCGAGCCGCCAAGCGCGGCCGACTCAGTCTTGAGATGTATCGCCAGGCGGGGATCGACTTCGACTCTGCTGGCTCCTCGGAAGCCGCGAGGCGCATGATCGTCCTCGACCTCGGTCGCGAGGCCCTGCGTGAGACAGGTGACTGGTTGGTCATGAACACCTCCCAGTCAATCCGCCCCGTCTAGAAGCCATACCCGCCGGTGAGCATCAACTCACGCGGCGGGCGATCTCCACGGCAGTGCTTCCTTCATCGGTCATCCTGAAGACCTGGGCGATGTTCAGCCAGTACTGCCAGTCCTCGGGAAGGTTGGCCATTAACTCACCTGTTGCGTCGGTGCTCACGGGAAGCACGGGGACCTTTCGGTCGATGGCGATGCTCACCTCTCGCCGAACGTGGGCTGACTCGATGCTGTTTGGCGACAGGATCACGAGGAGGTAGTCGGAGTTGACCAGGCTCTGGAAGATCTCTGCCGCGTAGTTCGCACCAATGGACACGTCCCGGCTCGCGTGCCAGGTGCGCAGCCCCTGCGCCTCGAGCGCGGCAGCCAGACTCTGGGCCACCGGACCGTCCTGGCTGGCGTGGCTAATGAAGATGACTGGGGTGCGTGTACCCCCGACCCCGTCGGAGGGAGAGGCAGATTGACCCCCTGTGGTGACGTTAGGAACAGGCGTCTCGCCTGGCTGCGGAACGGTGACCGCGGCAGGAGTTACGACAGGGGGGATGGGCTCGACGGGCGGTTGACCCTCAGGTGAATCGCGATCGTCCGGGGACGCTGAGGCGGCCCGCTGCTGATCCACCGCATTCGCCAGTCGGATTCGCGAACTGAGCACCGCTGTCCTGGCGGCTAGATCATGAGGGCCCTGCTTGGTCTTGCTCGCTGCGGTGACGCCCAACCAGATCAGCCACAAGATTCCACAGATGTACCCCGCGCAAAGGATGAAAGCGCGGACTACGGCTGGTCTCCAGGGAAGTCTTGCCTCACCGCTAGGAATGTAGACGATGTACGTGCCGGCCAACAGCATGCCGAAGGTCTTGCCCCATAGGCGATAGCTCAGTGCGAAGTAGCCCACGAAGCCCAGAAGCAGGGCCGCGACAAGGGCCACGGTCGCTCCTGCTCCGGCTTCGCCCGAGCCCGGAGTGGTAGTTGCGGCGAAGGGCAGTACGAAGATCGTGAGGAGGATGGAGAAGGCAATCGATGCTGCGACGACGTCGATCGCGTTGCCCCAGGCTCGCGCCCAGATCGTGGCTACCGGACCGCCGGACCAGGTCTGGCCGTTCCAGTAGCGCAGATTGGTGGGCGGCGCCGCGTACGGCAGGACTGCTGGAGTCGATTCCTCGGACATGGTCCCCCCTGTGCTGCCCGAGCAGGCGTTGCCCACGGCATGCGGATGCGAATATAGCCAGCCGTGCTCGGATCTGCTCGCTTGTTTTGCGCTAGGGGCTCACTGCCTGGTGTGAGGCGGCATGATGGGACACGCGGTCGATTTGGGCCGCCACGGGGAACGGGGGAGACGTGTCGGGTCTGACGTGCCATGAGTGCTCGGGAAGCCTAGAGGTCGGTGTCGGTGGCCTA
>JAULZL010000335.1:0-8441 GCA_032117355.1 Candidatus Nanopelagicales bacterium | reverse complement strand
GGACGAAGTACACCCGCGAGCAACTGCAGGGGGATGTCGGCCGTTCAAGCGGCGGCCTCAAGGGCGGCCTTTCGAGCGGCGGCCTCAAGGGCGGCCTCAAGAGCAGTCCTGTGGAGCCGGCTGCCCCGGCTGGTCCGTCCCGCGAGGGCTTGCGCGAGCTCGGGGTGCATGCCATCGAATCGGGCAATCTTCAGGAGGCCGAGTCCTTCGCGATGCGACTACTGGAGTCCGACCCGCGTGACCACGAAGCCTGGATCTTGAAGGGTCAAGCAGTGGGGTGGCAGAGTTCCCTGCGCGAGAACCGGATTGTTGAATCCGCCAATTGCTACGCCAAGGGAATCGAACTCGCGCCCAAGAGCGAGCAGGCCCGCACCCGCGAATACGTGTCGGGGCAGATCAGAGCCCTGGCGATGGCCCTGATCAAGCAGCGGGCATCGATCTATATCAAGTACCCCGACCTGGACCAGGCGACGCCCTTCGAGTCAGACCTCAAGCAGATCATCACTGCCGTGACAAGCGTCCTCGGGCGGACTGGCACCGAGGTGGCGGGGATCTGGGAGGAAATCGCCACCGAGATCAACGAGTCCGTTGTGAAGGCGTGGCAGGAAGTCATCCTCCGTGACTGGAGCAAGGATCGTTATCCGAACGACTTCGACATGGACCAGTTCACCAGTCGAATCGGGGGAGCCATCGAGCTGCTGCTGCTGTCCGTCGGCCTAAGCGACAACGATGATTCCAGGGACATCACGCGATACAACAACATGATCCTCTTCGCGGAGTGCCGCCGAGATGCGAAGTCCTATGAGCGCACGGTCAACGGATATACCGTCAGCCGTCTCCTCACCGACAAAGCCATCGCCACAAACAACAGGCTCATCGGCGAGTGGCGTCAGAAGATCAAGGAGATCGAGGGGCGCGAGGAGCAGCGGAAGCGAGATGCCTACTGGTCCACTCGCGGCGACGAGCGGAAGGCGCTTGAGCGCAAGGAGAAGCAGCTCAGCGCGCGCTTGAAGGAGCTGCAGGCGCAGGCCGACGACTATCCGGGCCGCGACGAACTCCCCGAGATCACCAAGAAGTTGGTGGATGCGCGTGCGGCTCACGCAGCTACGAGCCGACTGAAGCGCGCTGAGCGCAAGGATCTCCAGAACGAGATCGATGCTCTAGAGGCGCGCCGCACGGAGATTTCCAAGGCTCAACTCGATGCGCGCAAGGTCGTTGCCGAAGAGATGGCCGAGACGGAACGGCGCCTGCAGTCGGTCAAGTCGGAACTGACGAAGGCGAGGTAGGGAAGATGGCTCATCGTTTCTGCGAGCAATGCGGATTCGAGCTCTCATCGGGGGCGAAGTTCTGCGGTGGCTGCGGTGTGGCTTTGGGTCAGCCCGCGGGACAGTCCGCACCCAAGCCTGCGGCCGCACCGAAGCCAGCCCCCGAACGGCGCCCGGTGACGTGGCGCAGCATCGACGACCAGGTCGGCCTCTCCGACTACCCCTACGCGGAGTCCTCCGCGGCGTCGTTCCTCACGGGAGCGCTGATGCTGGGCGCCATGATGAGCTCGGGAGGGAGCGGCGAAGGGTTGACGGCACCGCTCGTGACCACCTGGCCGGCGGGCCGGGACGAGGGTGCCCTTGCCCGCAGTGAGCACCTGGGCGCAGTGGCGGAAGTCTTCGGCTCCTTCGTCGAGTCGCGCGGCCTGCTCGATGGTCCTTGGGACGCACTGGAGATCGACACGCCCCTGGGTCATCGAGGTCTGGTCATGGTGACGGAAGGGGCGTGGCCCGACGCTGGCCGCGAGCAGGGACTCCGCCTGCTCGTGCCTCTCGCCTACGGCGTCGATCCCGCGGACCGCGATCGTGCGCAACTGCGAGCGACTATCGACTGGATGCTCTCCAAGATGGCGTCCCCCTACATGAGCTATGTGCCGCTCATCAACGACCCATCGGAGCGTGACGGTCTCATGAAGGCGATTGCTGGAGAAAGCGGGACACCGGTGGACGGCCCACTCTCCGACGTGGTCTGGCTCGCAGACCCGGATGTATCGGCAATAGGTTCGAATCCCCAGGGCTTCCCGGGAGTGGGGGCACTTCGCATCGGCATCCTCGATGAGTGCGAGGATGCCCGTCAGCGCGCCGTCTTCCGAGATGGTTCCTTGACGCTCGTTGAAGTCCCTGGGGGCACAGTGGATGTCTACGCAGGGTGGCAGGTCGAGGCGAAGCCATTCGGCTTCGTCGGCCTCATGGCCCTTGGCCACCGCAGCCTCATGGCGCTGATCGACGCGGTAGCGGAACTCGGCGAATTGCGCGACGAACTCGGAGGAGTGCGGCTTGACGACTAACGAGTTCGGGCCTCCTCACGGCCATGCACAGATCATTCGTGAGGTAACCGAAGCCAGCTTCTCGCAGGATGTGGTGAGCCAGAGCGCGACTGTTCCCGTCGTCCTCGACCTCTGGGCGGACTGGTGCGGACCGTGCAAGCAGTTGACGCCGCTTCTCGAGCGCCTGGTCCTCGAGTATCGGGGACGTCTTGTCTTGGCGAAGGCTGATGTGGATGCACAGCCGCAGATCGCCGCAGCCTTCCAGGTGCAGTCCATCCCGAGTGTCTTCGCCGTCCTCGCAGGCCAGCCGATCCCGCTCTTCCAAGGTGCGCTGCCCGAGCCGCAGGTTCGCGCCTACTTGGAAGAACTCCTGAGGGTCGCGGCCGAGAACGGAGTCACCGGACGCTTGCCGGATTTGAGTTCACATCAGTCCGAGGACATCGAGTCCTTGCCTTTAGACACGAGCAGGCTCACCTTCTTCGTGAGTCATGCGACGGAAGACGGCCCGGCAGCGGTGGACATCACAGCGGAACTCGAGCGGAGAGGCGCGGGCACGTGGCTTGCCACGCGCGACATTCAGGTCGGCGAGAACTACGCAGCGCAGATTCACGACGCCATTGTCGAGTCAAGTCATTTGGTCGTACTGCTATCGCCAGCGTCCATCGCTTCGGTTCACGTCCAGCGGGAAGTCAATCTCGCGCTGGATCAGGGCAAGGCGCTGCTGCCCGTGGTGGTCTCCCAGGACCCCAACCTGATGTCGACCCTGCCAGCCCAGTGGAAGTACTGGCTGGGAGTGGTCCAGGTCGTGCCGTTCTCCGGTGCGGGGAATGCCGTTGATGTGCTGCTCCGCAGCATCGGCTCCAAGATGTAGATCAGCTAAGGGACATGGGGGAGTGACATGAGCAAGCGGTACTTCGAGTTCACCGGGGCAGACAGCGATCGCGGCACAAGTGCCTCTGCGAAGTTCTGGGAAGTCGAGGTTGACGGCTCCACACTGGTCGTGCGCTTCGGCAAGATCGGAGCTACGGGGCAGACGACTCGCAAGGAATTCGCAGATGCTGATGCTGCTGAGGCGGAGTCTGACAAGCTCGTCGGGCAGAAGGTCAAGAAGGGGTATGTCGAAGTACCTCCTCCGTAGCGGCCGAGCAGCGGTCAATCGCCGCCGAACAGGCAACTGGCGAGCAGGGTGAAGGTCACGAAGAGGATGATCAGCAGCAATGTGCCCGACATCATGGTCGTCAGGCAGTCGTCGCCTCTTCGGCGTGGAGGCGGCGGATCAGTCCACGAAGGCACAGGCGTGCTTTCCTTCCTCGCGATCAGTCGATGATGATCACTCGCGCCCATTCGGGCACTTGCGAGTGAGTCTCTGCCTGGCTCAGCACGACGATGACGGAATCCACCTTCCTGGGCGGTGCCTCGGGCCACGGGGTGAACCCATCCGTGAAGACGACCACGATGTGCGGTCGTGGGCTGAGCACTACCGCGGCCATCAAGCCAGCACCCATGTCCGTGCCACCGCCGCCCTCGAGCCGAACGGATTCGACGTCGCCGTGGCTTCGGATCCTCTGCGGGGGATACGCCTCGGCGTCGCATGCGATGACGGTCAGCCCGCCTGCCACCCCAACAGCCCGAGTGATGCCGACCACTTCACCGAGGAATGCGCGCAACTCATCCTCGGATATCGATCCACTCGTGTCGATGATGCAGGCGACTCTGGGAGGGGCGGGCTGCCGCATCGCCGGGAGGATGGCCGCTGAACCTGCGAGGCGCATCGCTTCATGTCTCCGTGAAGGACGCATGTAGGTGTAGTCGCGCCGTCCGGCGACGGAAGCGAGATCCCGCCGCATTCGGCTCGCGAGCGCCTCGCGCCAGTCGATCCGCGGGTTCAATAACTCCTCAGCCCACCGCAGCAAGCCCGCTGGCACTGTTCCCCTGTCTCGAGCATAGACGAGGACATCGTGCGCAACGCGGTCCCTGATGATGTCCTGCTGATCGCTTCGCATGCCCGGCGCCTGATCGGAGTCGCTAGGGAGCTCGTAGCCCCGCGACATCCCACCGGAGATGGATCCGCAGTCCACGACGTACACGAAGTCCTCAGGATGCTTCTCCTGGTGCTCCATGATCGCGAAGAACGCGGCCTCGGTTGACATCCCGTCCACCACACCGAAGGGCTCGAGGTCGGCGTATCGCACGGGCGTGATCGTGGGCCAGGGCATTGAGCCTTCGTCGAGGACAGCGTTTATGGCCGCATCCCCGGCGCAATTCCAGATTGGATGCTCCTGTGCTGGACGTCTAAGCGTCTCGAAGCGATCCACATGATCGTGGAGGCAGTGCAGGCACTCGTGGAGGAGCACCGTCGCAAGAGCCTCCGAGGCCTCGCCGAGGACGAAGGCCGGTGAGTAGTACAGCCGCCAGCCACTATCCACAGCCATCGTCGGCAGTGTCTCGTGGGGGACTTCGACCAGCTTGAAGTTGAAGAGCAGGTTCGAGACGTACGGCCAGCGCTGCTGTGCGATGACTCGTGCCGCCATGATCCGCAGTCGGGCATCCGCTGAAGTAGGTGCCGCCACCGTCATATGAGACGGGCTTCCTTCAGCAGGGGGACGAGGGAGCGCAGGACTTCCTCGCGGGGCATGCATCCCTCGGGGCGCTCACGGATCCAGTCGCGAGCAAAGGCCACGGCGATGTCGGGATGCCCACCATTCGCTAGGCGCTCGAAGACGCGCCCGGCGGCGTCCCAGCGCTCCCCAGTGAGGTTGCTCCGCACGACAGCAAGGACTCCGGCGCCCAGGACGTAGAGCTGGTCGGCCCGTGATGGCATGACGAACCGGTCGGCATTGGCCAGGACCTCCTCCGGGTCAGGCAGGTCGAGGTTGTCTCGGTAGGTGAGGTATTCCGCGCTGGCCCCGGGCCCGATGCATCCGCGGACCAGGAGACGCCGCACTCCTTCGCCCTGTCGTGTCGCGTCGACCCAGGCGGAGAGTGTGGCCGTCATGTCCCAGCTACGCGGGGTGGGGAATGCGCGCCCCTGCTCCGTTGCTGTGCTCGGGATGACGGTCGTCAAGTCGGGCCTGGCTGCCAGGAAACCTGCGACGCGCACCCTTTCCCGCGTGTCGGCGCTCGCGACTTCGTCGGGCTTGGGAAGCGGCACCTCGTAGTTAGGCCAGCGCCCGGTGAAGCCGTCGCGAACGACTTCGGTGGGGAGCTCCCACGGGAGGTGGCAGAAGCGGTTCGCGAGGGGTGGCGCCAGGTCCCATCCGTCTGCGGCCTGCTCGGGTGGATTAGCCGCGGCCACGACGGACGTGTCCTGCCCCAGATCGCAATCGCCTGCAACCTTGTCCAGGCTGACGCGCAGGAGTGCCGCCTGGACACTCGGCGGCGCAGTGTTCACCTCGTCGGTGAAGAGGATCCCGTCCTGCACGTTGCTGAGCCGCTGAGCCCAGTCCGGGGCGACGAGTCGCGCGGCCCCGTCGGCGATCACCGGCAGTCCCGCGAAGTCCTGAGGCTCGCGGATGCTGGCGAGCAGGATCTCCAAGTGGCGCTCCTGGTACGCCGCGATCGCGCGGATGACCGATGTCTTTCCCTGGCCGGGTGGTCCCCATAGGATCACGGGCACCCGCGCAGCGAGGCAAACAGCGAGAGCTCGGTAGGAAGCCTCGTAGTCGGCTGCAGTGGACATCTGACCCCCGTTGACCCACCCGAATGGCGCTGAGCGCCGCTGCGGAACCTCACCCAATCCTAGGTCCGCACCTTGCGGGTAGGGGCGATGTTCGGCGAGACTGCCGAGGTGGGGATCCAGGTGCGCAGGGCACGTGATCCAGTCCTCGACGCCGAATGGGTCGCCGCTCTCGTGGACGGAGGGTTCGGGCCTTCGGTCGAGGGCGACATCGTCCACTTGACCGGAGTGGGCGTGGCGCATGGCGATCGCTCGGTGGATGTGGTGATCCAGGCGCTAGATCTCGACGAGCATCGCGTGCTGGAGATCCGAGCCCCCATCCGCTCGCAGGCAGCCACCTTTGAGGTCGCCGCGCTCGCCGCGGTCCGCGGCAGCGGCGCGTGCCACCTGGCCAAGTTCGACGTAGAAGAGCGCCCGGGAGATCAGGGCATGCCGACGCTCTTCGGCCTCGTCGCTCGTTTCCATCTCTTCGCCGACCATCTCTCAGCCGATGAACTGAGGGTGATGCTGGCGCTCTTCCTTAAGGAAGTGGACGAGATCGACAATGAGCTCGCGCGCATCATGGCCGGTGGATAGCGAAATTTGAGAATGGGGGAATTCGCCGTGTCCGAGGAAGAGATTCGACTCCAAGCGACCAGGGTTGCTGGACTCCTCAGGGAGTCTTGGTCCGAGGAGCTGGCTGACGCCGAGCTCGAACCCAACGCTATGGGTGGCCTCGCGCTGGCGGAGGCGCTCAGACGCGGCTGGATCGAGCCGGATCCGTCCCTGGGCCCCTACCTCACAGCGGCGGAGGAGGCCGTGGCGTCCCTGCAGGTTGACGGTCGCCACGACGGCGAGGCTGACGATGAGTGATCCCATTCTTCGGCGTATTGCCGATCACGACGCAGAGGAGTTGGAGGCGTGCCTTCACGCCATCGTTGAATTGGGTGATGAGGCCGCTGGTGGGATCGCTGCACTGGATTTCCTTCCGGAGGCGGTCATGCGCGCCCTCGCGGGGCATGCCTCGTCAGATGTGAGGAATGCATTGGCGAGGAATCGTGCTTGCTCTTCGGAGGTCCTCTCAAGATTGGCGGTAGACCCCGATGAGTGGGTCCGTTACTCCGCTGTGCGCAATGCGAATGCCTCGGAGCAGGACAGGGTCGCCTTTGCGCTTGTGAGCTCCCCGTCGGAAGTGGAGCGCGCGAATCAACTTAAACAGGGAATCCCACCTGAGTCAGACCCTGCAACTCTGCCCGAGGTCTTGCGCAACATGGCCGAAGGAGAACTCTCCAAGGAGGCATCGCACCGGGACCTTCACCTGAGATCCGCACTTGGAGCCAATCCTGCCTTGCCCGAGGACGTTGTCGACCAGCTGGTCCAGGTCGCGGGGTATCGCTGGGAGTGGCGATCTCTGTGGGGCCGTGGGGATTGGATATGGCCAAGCACATATGCCTTCCTGTCGGAGAAGGCCCCCGAGTGGCTCATCGCCCTTCTGGCGCGACACGGGCATCCTGCTGGCCTGCTCCACAGAGGTGTGACGGCAGTCCCGTCGCGCCTCGATCCCGCAGGCGCGTTGCGAGATCTCATCAATTCCGAGTTACTCGTCCGTGCGCTTTGGCGGGAATTGGCCTTGGCCGGTGTCGTGGACCTCGTTTACTGGAACGACAGCAGTGAGGGTGACCAATTCTTCCCTCGCGCGAATGGGCTTGAGCTCATGGATTCACATTCAGCAGTTCATCACATTGTCGGCGGCTACTCGTCTACGCGCGAGTGGATCTCCAACGTCGATTCGCTAGAGGAGTACTCCGTTTTTCGCCTCGCTGCCGGCGGATTCGAGGATTGGTTCGACGATCATTACGACGAAGCTTTCGACGATGACTCCCTGGGCCTCTTCGCACTGTGCGGCGTGGCATGGATTTCGGAAATGAACTATGCCACCGTGGGGTGGACTCCTGCGGGTCGGGAGGCACTTGAAGACGTGTTGTGGGATTCCATGGCCCAGAGAGCTGATTCGGACGACTTCGACACGGAGGTCACCGTCGTATCCAGTCGGCTACCCGCCATTGGTTACGCGGAAACCTCCGACAGCCAGAAAGCCCAGTTGACGGAACTGATCCGCCAATCACGGAGGGATTCCAGAGTGAGAACCTGGGGCATCGCCGATCACTTCCTCATGTGCATCGCGTTGCACCCAGCGACTCCGCAGTTGATTCGCGACCAGTTGCTCGTGGACTCGAGTGAAGATGTTAGGGAAGTTGCCCGGATGGTGATGTCCGCTCAGCCTGGGACCTAGGTACCCAGAAGGGTCGCTGCGGCTCGGGCAGTCTCGCTCGAATTCGGATTCGCATGGACCGCGGCTCGCACTTCCCGCTCAGGGTCCATTGCAAGTGCCTCCAGGATCTCGGCTGGCGTGGCGGTCTGCGCGGCCACGGCTACTCGCACGGAGGACTCCTTGTCCTTGGCCAAGCCGGGCAA
>JAULZL010000334.1:0-2710 GCA_032117355.1 Candidatus Nanopelagicales bacterium | reverse complement strand
CGCCACCGGGATCAACGTGAGCGCCGATGACCAGTCGACAGCGCCGAAGGCACGCAGCACTGCCCAATAGACCGCTGTGGTGAAGACGATCCGGCAGGTAGCGGCGATCAGCACGCCCTCGGCAATCTGGCCGCCGGTCAACGAGGTCGCGCGCATGGCGAAGAAGCCCTTGTTCCACAGGAATCCAGCGAGGGTCGGGAACATCACCTCGCTCATCACTCCCTGCATCGCTGCAGCGGCGATCAGGGCCGGGGCCAGGAAGGTCAGGTACGGGACCCCGCCGATGCCATTCGGGCCGAGGTTGGCGTTGACTAGGCCACCGACGCCGAGGCCGATCGAGGTGAGATAGAGGACGGGGCTGCCCAGACCATCGGTGATGATCGAGCGCTTCCACTTCCACATATTGCGCAGCCGGTACTCCGCGACGTACCAGGAGCCACGCTTGGCAATTCGCCTGGCATCGACCACGGATGAGCCGGCCCGTCTGGCCAGGACGCTCACTCGTCCTCCAGGGTCCGGCCGGTGAGCCGGAGAAAGACGTCCTCTAGGGAGGATCGACGAACGAGAGAGGTCAGGGGCATGAAGCCCCGAGCAACGATCGCCCGGAGCGCCGCCTCGCCGGCATCGGCATAGAGCAGGATTCGATCGGGCAGGACTTCGATCCGCTCACCGATGTCCTGGATAGCCGGCGCGATCTCCGCGTTGCGGCCCGAGCCGAAGCGAACCTCAACGACCTCCCGGGCTGCGTACTGCCGGATCAACGATGCCGGCGTGCCTTCAGCGACGATCCGCCCCCGATCCATCACGACTAGCCGGTCGCACAACTGCTCCGCCTCGTCCATGTAGTGCGTTGTGATGACCAGGGTTGCGCCATCCTCCTTCAGGCGGAAGAGCCGGTCCCACAGCACGTGCCGTGCCTGCGGGTCGAGCCCGGTGGTCGGCTCATCGAGCATGACGATCTCCGGGTCATTGACCAGGCCGCGGGCGATCGTCAACCGCCGCTTCATGCCACCACTGAGGGAATCGACCTTGGCGTCACGCTTGTCCTGCAGCTGTGCGAAGTCAAGGAGTTCGTCGATCTTGGGCGTCAGGTACGAGCGGGGGAGCCCGAAGTACCTGCCATATATATAGAGATTCTCTGCCACGGTCAGCTCGGTGTCGTTGTTGTCCTGCTGGGGGACGACCCCGAGGTGCGCGCGAATCTCCGGGCCATCGACGGATGGGTCCTTGCCGAGGATCGTCAGGTCGCCAGAGGTGCGCAGTAGGGTCGCGCCAATCATCCGCATCGTGGTGGACTTGCCCGCACCATTGGGCCCCAGGATGCCGAAGGATTCTCCCTGCTCGACAGCGAAGTCGATGGCGTCCACCGCGGTGAAGTCCCCGTATGACTTCGCCAGGGCGCGCGCGTTGATCACGCGCCCACCCAACCATGGTCCGGGCGGGCATGGCCAACCGGTGATCAGGTGCGACAGGAAGGTTGTTGCATGAATGCTATGTAGCATTTATGCTCTTGGTATGGGACGACGGCCGCGGGACGAGACCCCGGTGCACAGCAGGCTGGAGCAGTTTCGGCTGACCAGGGGCATGACTCGGCAGGAACTCGCTGACGCGGTTGGAGTCCACTACCAGACCATCGGCTACCTCGAACGCGACGAATACAGCCCCAGCCTCGCCCTCGCCCTGGGCATCGCCGCGGTTCTCGACGTGGCCGTCGAGGACATTTTCTCCCTCCACCCCTTCACTGAGACGAAAGGACCGAGATCGTGACCCGGTTGCCCCAGACAGGCCGCGAGCGCAGGGAGGCAGACCTGGAAAGAAAGGTTGACCGAGTCCTCACCGACTCGCGCTTCGATGTGATGCGTACCCGGCCGGCGCGGCTTTCCCTGATCGCGCTGGGTGCCGTCCTCGTGGTTGGGATCATCCCCGCCTACGCCGCCGGCGGCGCAATCTGGGGAATCGCGGTCACGGGCCTTGCGTACATCTCATGGTGGCTGCTGCGGCTGTCCATCCGGACTGTCGCGGACCTGCCCGATAGGTTCCTTGACGAGAGGCAGATAGCGGTGCGCAACCGGGCCTATCTGGATGCGTTCAGGATCTACGCCAGTGTCGTCGGCGGGATGGCGACTCTTGGCCTCATCGCATTCGTCCTGGTGGCCGAGAATGACGAGGTGACGCTCACCACCACGTGGAGCCAAGCAATCGGCGTCGTCATGTTCGCACTCCTCCTGCCCACCCTCTTGCCGTCGATGGTCGTGGCCTACCGCGAGCCCGGCGAGGTACGCAAGCAGGTCGCGTCATGAGTACGACGGCGACCACCCTGCGTGCCACGCCGGTAGGCGAGCGCAACGAAGTCCTTGACGCGGTGCGCGGCGTCCTCGTACTCGGCGTCCTCATCGCGAATGTCCAATTCATGGCCCAGCCTGCCGTGCTGGCCGACTGGCAGTCATTGCAGCGTGGCGGATTCGATACCCCTGATGCGATCCTGACCGGCCTCATCGGGTGGCTGGTCTCGGGCAAGTTGATCAGCGGTCTGGCCATCGTCTTCGGCGCTGGCATGGGGGTCATCGCCGCTCGAAGCCAGGCTCAGGGGCGGCTGCGGCGCTGGCTGTTCGTGCGCAGAAGTGCGTTTCTGATGGTCCTGGGCCTGATGCACATGCTGCTGCTCTTCCCCGGCGACATCCTTTTCATCTACGGGGTCACCGGCCTGATC
>JAULZL010000333.1:0-4988 GCA_032117355.1 Candidatus Nanopelagicales bacterium | reverse complement strand
CCTCTCCCCCTCCCCTCCCCCTCCCCCCGTTTGTCCCGGTATCCGCCACAGGCGTCAGAATTCACCGCTGTTCGACCGTGATTTTGATGTTTACCCCTGACGCTCACGCGGATTCCCGCCGGAACGGGTCACCGACGGCACCATGCCGCAGCCAACCTGCCGCTCGAACGCGGCCTGCAACTTCATTGGGGTCTGCGTTGATGTCGGACCAAGTCCACCGGACAACACCCAGTCCAAGTGCTCGAAGCCGGTCTTCACGTCTCTTCTCCCGGATCACGTCATCCCGGGTTGAATACTTGGCAAGTCCATCCGCCTCTCCAACGACTCTCATCTCCGGCCAGTACATGTCCGCGTATCCGATGAGGCCGCTCCGATCGTGGAAGGCCGCCTGCAACTCAGGCTCCGGTAGGCCGGCCCCAATCAGCCGGATCCGGGATATTGACTCCAGCGGGGTTTGTGCTCCCGTCCGGACGAGAGGCAGAGCACGACGCACCGTCCCGATTCCCTTCATCATCGGCCAGTCGTCGACAAGGTCACGAAGTTCATCCAGGGTTTCGGGACGCTGCCAGCAGACCGAGTCCATCACGGCGACGGCCCACTCATGACTACCTTCTGCGGCTGCTGACATCGCGGCCAGTGACGGCACGACGCATGGGATGCCGGAGGCAATCGTGACCTGGCTCGGTTGCAGCCGGTGGCACCGCATGCGCACGGTAGGCACATCGGCGGATTTCTTCAGCCGGGGGCCCAAGCCGCGGGTGTCCTTGTCAAGGTCGCGGATCACGCCGATGACCGCTGGCGGGACTGCAGTCGGCAATCCCTGCGCCACGGCTGCCGTCGGGCCGAAGGCGTACCCGGGCAGCGGCAAGGCATGCAGTGCAGCCGCCGCCTCGATGAGATGCCTCGCCCTGTCGTCAGCAGCGTTCGCGTCCCACACCAAGGCATCGACGTAGACCCCATGTCGGAGGCGTTTCCACCAGCCGTGGCTCACGAAGGTTCGAACTATCTGGGGGTCGACCTCCCATTTTGACAGGTGTTCACGCCGGAACACCTGCCCCTGGACACTTGCCTGCGCAAAGACGTGCTCGCGGATAGCGGTGAATTCTTCGCGGTTTCGATAGGCCCTTGGCATGGCCGAACTGTTGCGAAGTCCGTGCCTTCGGCCAAACGTCCATCCACAGGGACAAACATCAAAATCCAAGCCGAATCTGCCGGGATTCTGCCACTTGTGGCGGATACCGGGACAAACGGCGCAGGGTGGGGTGGGCTAGAGGCCGGGTGCGGACCACACGGCAAACCATCGGGAGAGCTCCGGCTCGATCGGCAACTCGCCCTTCAGCAGGTCGCGCACTCGCAACTCCAGGATGCTGTCACGCTGCTCCGCCCCGCCGACGGGGGCGAAGGGGTAGAACGTGCCCCGCTTGTAGAGATACACCATCGCGAGGACTCGTTCCTGCGGGTCCCGGAACGAGACCTGGGAACAGAGCAGTTGCGGCCCGAAGCCGGCGGCGACGAGGGACGAGTTGACCGCATGCAGGTCGGTCACCGCCGAAGGGAGGTCAGCCGGCTCGGTGTGAACGAGGATCCACGTGAAGCCGTACGAGTCCCCGGCAACCTCGACCGGCGGACCAGCGTCGGCGTCCAGCAGTCGGCGAACCTCCTCCTCCACGTCGGCAAACGCCCGACCCTCCGGCGCCCGGAAGGCGACCGACCCACGGCCGGTCGGCAGCATGTCCAGGCTGACCTGCAGGGTGATGGCCGCTGACGGCAGGGCGAACAGCGAGTCCAAGTTGGGTTGCGCAGCCTTGCGTCGACCCATGACCGAGTCGAGGAAGCCCACGTCAGCGCTCGCCGAGTTCGGCTGAAATCCGCGCCAACTGCTCCAGCCGCTTCTCCAGGGAGGGGTGAGTCGAGAGGATTGATTCCAGGCTCAGCCCGCGACCCCCCGTGAGCGCGGGTGCGAAGGCAAACGAGCTCACCGGCTCCATCTGGCGAATATCCCTGGTGGGAATCCGGGCCATCTCCCCGGAGATCTTCTGCAAGGCTCGCGCCAGCGCCGACGGCCTGCCCGTGAGTAGCGCCCCACCGCGGTCCGCTCCCAGCTCGCGATACCGGGACAGGGCCCTCATCAGCACATAGGAGATGGCGTACACGAGGAAGCTGACGACCATCACCGCGAAGAAGACCAGCGCGGTTTGATCTCGTCGGTCACGGAACATCGACCCCCACATGGCCGACCGAGCCATGAACCCCGCCAGAATCGCAGTGAACGACGCAACGGTCATCACCGTGACGTCACGATGGGCAACGTGTGACAACTCGTGGGCAAGCACGCCCTCGAGTTCCTCCTGATCGAGCCGCTTGAGCAACCCGGTCGTCACGACGACGACGGACCGTCCCGGGGTGCGACCGGTCGCAAAGGCATTGGGTACGTCACTGTCGGCAATGCCAACCCTCGGCTTGGGCATGTCCGCGAGCGCGCAGAGCCGATCGACCATGCCGTGCAACTGCGGAGCCTGCTCCGGTTCGACGACCACCGCCCGCATCGCGCCGAGGGCGAGAGAGTCGGAGAACCACCACTGGCAGAAGAGCATGACTCCGGTGAGCCCGATGACGAAAAGGGCATTGAAGCCGAGGGCATACAAGACCGCCGCGAGAACGACGTAGAGCAGCCCGATGCCGAACAGAGTGAAAGTCATCCGGGCGACGAGCCCGCGATCTGTGCCGTAGCGGGTCTTCGCCATGACTAGCCCTTGATGGCCTCCGGCGATCCGCCGGGGCCGAGCTCGCGCTTCATCGCCTCGAGTTGGGAGTTGACGTCGCTTTCGCTCGCCATCCGCTCAAGCTCCCGGGTGATGTTGTCCTTGCCATCGCTCGTGACATCCTCCAGCGCACCCGAGGCAACCAGTTCGTCAATCGCACTCGCCCGGGCTTGCATCTGGGCTGTCTTGTCCTCAGCGCGCTGCATCGCCATTCCGACCTCGCCGAGTTCATCGGAGATGCCGGCGAACGCCTCATTGATCTTGGTCTGCGCTTCCGCTGCGGAGTAGGTGGCCTTGATGGTCTCCTTCTTCGTCCGGAAGGACTCCACCTTCGCCTGCAACTGCTGGGCGGCTGTTGTCAGCTTCTCCTCCTGCTCCTGCAGGGTCGCCAACTGCGCCTGGAGATCCGCGATCTGCTGATGCAGGCCGCTCTTGCGGGTCAGGGCCTCGCGAGCGAGATCCTCGCGACCGCCCGCCAGTGCTGCACGAGCCTGCTCGTCCAGCTTCGACTCCTGCTGAACCAGACCCTGGATCTGCAACTCGATCCGCTTGCGGCTCGTGGCCACGTCCGCAACGCCCCGCCGAACCTTCTGCAGCAATTCGAGCTGCTTTTCATACGAATAGTCGAGGGTCTCGCGCGGGTCCTCTGCGCGGTCAAGGGCCTTGCTGGCCTTCGACTTGAAGATCATGCTGAATCGCTGCCAAAGCCCCATGGCCGGTGTCCCTTCGAGTGCACTGCGGAGTCGAGTGCGCAGCGAACTCCGCCCATGCGGTCTCGTGCGCAACCTCAACTCTATGGGGCCCATCGACGCGCGACCACCCGGTCCGCAAACCGCATGGTCCAGGGACTCCCGTCGCACCCGTGAGGGAGGTCATTGGCCGTCCAGACCACCCATTAGGCTCGCAAGCGTGTTTGGTCGCCGCGCTGCCCAGGAAGAGCCGCAATCCGAATCCCTGAACGAGGGCAATACGGGCAAGGGTCGGCCAACGCCCTCCCGTCGGGAGGCAGAGGCAGCCCGCAAGCAGCAAATCCGGATCCCGAAGAATCCCAAGGAGGCCAAGAAGGCCTCCCGCGAGCGAAGCCGGTCGGATCGGGAACGGCAACGCCAGGGCATGCTGGCCGGTGACGAGAAGTACATGCCCCTGCGGGACCGTGGCCCGGCCAAGGCGTTCACCCGAGACTTCGTCGACTCGCGCTTTACCGTCGCGGAGTACTTCATCTTCATTGCTATCGCCGTGCTGGCACTCGGATTCATCAGGAATCCAGCCGTCCAGTCGTGGGTGAGTCTGGCCTTCTTCGGCCTGACGGCACTGATTGCCGTCGACACCGCGGTACTGCTCATCCAGCTGAACCTGCGCGCGAAGGCAGCCTTCCCCGAAGCAAAGGATCGTCGCGGGATCACCCTCTACGCCGCGCTCCGCACTCTGCAGGTCCGTCGTCTACGGCTGCCACCGCCACGCGTCAAGCGCGGTGGAGCACCGCGCTAGCCGACGAAGCGGCGAGTCAGCAACTCGTCAGGCGGGGTGCAGGCCCATCGGGCCGTAGGCGACCCGATCCCCCTCAAGCAGGGAAACCTGATCAACGCCCGCCTCGAGCAACTCGCGCCAGGTCTCACCGATCCATGACTCGGCATCTGCCTGGGTCGGGAACGAGTCGGCTCCGATGCCCATCGCAGCCGCCTCTAGTGCGGACCCGTCCGAGCGCTCGTATCTCCATGTCCAGGCCATCGCCCATCCCTCCGCGATCTTCACCGATACTGCCGGGCCGACCTCGCCTGCCCCGATGTCGCCCAAGGATTCCGTATCGCACGGAATCCCCTTGCCAAGGGTTACCTACGGACGGGGATCCGGCGACACCGTGAGTGCTGGGTCGACACGGGCCACGCCCCGGACGACATCATCAATCTGCGCCATGGCATCGGCGGGGATGCGCACGCCGGAAGCCGCGGCATTGTCATGAACTTGGTCTGGACGCGAGGCTCCGATGATCGCGGACGACACATTGGGGTTCTGCAAGACCCAGGCGATGGCCAACTGCGCCGGCGACAGCCCAAGATCCGATGCAATCGGCATGAGCCGCTCGACCGCACCGAGCACCGATTCGCGGACTTCGTCATCCAGGAATCGCTGCTCAAGGGAGCCGCCCTCCGGCCCGAGCAGTCGACTGCCTGCTGGAGCCGGCTCCCCCCGCCGGTACTTGCCCGTAAGGACTCCCTGGGCGAGGGG
>JAULZL010000332.1:0-19632 GCA_032117355.1 Candidatus Nanopelagicales bacterium | reverse complement strand
GCAACTCGGCGGAGACTGCCACGGTCTTCCTTCCTGCAGTGCGGCCGCTCCTGGCACTGGCTGCCGAGTTGGAGGAGGCGCGCAACCACGTCGTGCGCCTGCCGACGGCGACTGGCATCGATGATGCGGAACTTGAGCGAGTGGAAACCGAGCCCGGGCTCCCTGAATTCACCGCCCTTGACTCGGAGGCGGAGTTCGCGCACGTGCTGCATGCCGGCCAGGCCCATACCGCGGACGTGGCAACGGACATGAGCGCTGAGGAGGAAGACTTCCTTGGCCTCCCGGGGCTGCTGACCCCGGAGCAAACCGCCACCCTCCTTGCAGCCAGGGATGCCGAACTGAGGAAGAACATGCCGCTTACCCTGTTCGACGAACTGCAGGTCGCGGGGGACGGCTCAACCTGGCGTGATATCGAGGCACTGCGGCGGGAGGTCAACGCCATGGTGGCCACCTGGGCGGCACGTTCATCCCGTAGGCACTCGGAGGTGCATGTCGAACTGCGCAAGGCGGTGCCAGGACCGCCATCGGCGACGGCATCCATCGAGGTCCTCCAGGCGCGTCGGGACTATCTCCTCGGCAAGGTTGGCTGACTACTCGCCACTAGCCGTGATCAGGCCGTCGGATCCGTGAACGGGTTGGACGCAAGGGATGGATCTCGCTGGTAGGCCCGGAAGAAGGACGCAATGAAACCCATGCGTTCGTCGAAGTCCTCCCAGCGGGTGGCGCCGCTCTTGGAGGGATCCTGCGGGTCGTGGCCAATGCGCACGAACATCTCCCTCAGCCTCTCATCGGTGATGTCATGCAGGGCCGTTGGCCACATTGGCCCATTGAGGTACGCGGGAGGCTCGACCGGGGCGGAGAGATCCATGCTGACATGTGGCAGGTGGAGTTCGACGAACCGCGTGGTGACGATGCCGAAGATCCCGCCGAGGGGCATGGCCTCGTCGATGAAGTGATCGGCCAGCCACTGCTCGTGGTACGCGACGTCGAGGTTCGCTCGGAGGATCAGTTGGGCCCGAATCGGGTCATCTGCGGTAGGTGGAAGCCTAATGGCACGGTCGTAGCACTCGAAGGCATCCTGAAGTAGGTCGCTGGACGAGATCCGCTCCCGGCCGGACTTCACGAGCTCATGACCTGCTTCTCCGGCAACGTCTGCAAGATAGGCGATGAAGCACGGGGCGATGTCCTCGATGATTGCCAGGTTTCCCGCTGCCACGCTCTCAACGCCCCAACGCACGGGCATCGCCTCGCCGCGGATGAATTCGCCGGCCGTTCGGCTGGCCCACGTGCCGAAGGAGAGCCAGTTCGCGTCGGTATCGCCCATCAGAGACCGCATGGAGCAGGAAAGATCGTGATACGTGCGGGTGATCAGATGATTGCGAACGCCGGCATCGGTTTCCCGTTGGATGTCGTTGAGGCGCAACTGCCAGTAGTCGGCGCCGGCCCAATCGAATTCCAGGGGTGGGCTATCGGCACAATGCACGGCGCGGAGCATAGCCTCGAAACCTCGTCCCTGACCCCTAGAGTTCTGATGTTTCCCTGCCCTCTACCGAGGAGTACTCGTGATCCAAAGAATTTTCCCGAGGACGACCTCGTGCACAGCATCGGAGGCGCGGACATGAGTTCTCCCTCGACTGGACCGGCCAAGGGCGGCCTTGTCCTCACGGCGCTCGTCCTCGGCGCCACGGTGTGCAATCTCAATCTCAGCGTTGCCAACATCGCACTGCCCGATATTGGCCGCACCTTCGATGCGGCACAGACTCAGGTGAACCTCGTTGCCCTCGGCTGCACCCTGGGCCTGGCCATGTCGGTCCTGTACCTCGGTGCCCTTGGCGATCGATTCGGTCGAAAAGCCCTTCTCATGCTTGGAATGGGCCTCACCATCCCGGTAAGCCTGTTCTCGGCCTTCGCACCAAGCGCCAATCTCCTCGTTGCCGGTCGAATTCTCACCGGCGTGGCCGCCGGCATGGCCTACCCCACCACCCTGGCGCTCATCACGGCCCTGTGGTCGGAAGGACCGAAGCGCGTCCGCGCCATTGCGCTGTGGTCCGGAATCAGCGGAGGAGGAGCCGTCCTCGGGCCAATCCTCGCCGGGCTGCTCCTCGAGAAGTTCTGGTGGGGCTCGGTTTTCCTGATTGCGATTCCGCCCGCCCTGATTGCCCTTCTCCTGGTGTGGCGCCTGGTGCCCGCGCACGTCAACGAGTCGACGGAGGCCGTTGACCATCGAAGTGGGGTGGTGTCCATCTTCATGATCGCCCTGCTCGTACTCGGGCTGGGGACGATCTCGGCACCCGGAATGCTGCCGTTCGCGATCGGACTGCTCATTGCATCGATGCTGCTGGCCTTGGTCTTCGCCCGGCGCCAGATGCGCATTGCGAATCCGCTCTACGACTTGCTTTACGCGCGGCGCCGACTCTTCTGGGTTCCCGCCATAGCGGGAATGATCATCTTCGGCTCCCTGATGGGAGCCATGTTCATCGGCCAGCAGTACATGCAGAACGTCCTGGGCTACTCAACCCTCGCGGCGGGCCTGGCGATCCTGCCCTCGGCGATCGGTATGGTCGGAATCGCGCCGCTTTCCGGGAAGCTGATCGTGGAGCGAGGATCCCGGTTCACCCTGCTGCTGGGCTACTGCTTCATCTTCCCCGCGTTCATGGTCATGCTGTTCGGTTGGCAGGTCGGGACGCCATACCCGTTGATCGGCCTCGCGTACTTCCTCGTCGGGGCCGGCGTCGGCCTGGCCCTCGCCCCCGCCTCAAGATCCCTGACCGGTTCGGTGCCGGTGCGCCGGGTTGGCATGGCTTCGGGTACCGCCGACCTGCAGCGAGACCTCGGCGGCTCGGTTATGCAGGCTCTGCTGGGATCCCTCCTCACGGCCGGCTACGCCACCGCCTTCGCAAAAGCCGTCACCGGATCAAGCGATGCATCACAGGTGAGCGAGCAGACGCAGACGGCCCTGCTGCAGTCCTACTCGAGTGCGGAGAACCTTGCGACCCAGTATCCGAAGTATCAGGACGAGATCATTGCTGCCGCTCGGGAGTCGTTCCTGGCCGGCGCCAATTGGGCCTATGCCGCGGGGGCGGCGGCGGTCCTGATCGGCGTTGCGCTCGTTATCGCTCGGTTCCCGGGTAAGGCGGGGGAGCAGCGACTGCTTGACGAATACGCCAGCGCCGATGCCTGACCGCGGTTGATTGACGGTGCGCGGCCCAGAGTTGGCCGACCGTGATCCGATTGAGCGATCAATGAGTAGGTAGCGACAAGTAGTAGGTATGGCCGGGAGGGGAGCCCCTCCCGGCCATACCTATTGGCGCACTGCCGATCCTCAGGAGATCGAGGCTCCCGTGCCCTCCAGCCAGGAGTTGACGGTGTCCTTGTTGGCCGCGATCCACTTCTTCGCGGCTTCCTCGGGCGAGGTGCCGCTTTCAATATCCAGGGCCACCTGGTTTTGATCCGCGTTGGTCCAGCTGAAGTTCTTCACCAGGGTTGCAAAGGGCGATCCGGATTCAAGGAGCGAGGTGGTGGCCAACTTGACCAGCGGCGTCTCCGGGTAGTCGGTGAGGCCACTGGCCTTTGCGGCATCCGTCCAGTCGCTGGCCGGGAAGTTCACCCGGGCCAACGGCACCTTGGCTAGGAAGTTTTGCGGCTCATAGAAGTAGCCCAGTGCAGCAGTCTGATCCTTGTCGGCCTTGGTGAACAGGTCGATGAGTGCAGCCTCTGAACCGGTGTTGATGATCTTGTAGTTCAGGTCATTGGCCGCGATGATCTTCTCGCCGATAGTGGTGTATCCGGGCGGGCCCTCGTACCAGGCGCCCTTGTTCCCCGACTCGGGAGTCTTGAACAGCTCGGCGTACTTGTTGAGGTTCGCCCCGTCCGTGATGTCCGGGTACTTGTCGGCCATCCACTGCGGCACGAACATGCCGATGAGGCCGATGTTGCCGTTCAGGCCCGCCTCGGCGATGGCACCGCGGTCAACCCACTCCTGCCAGCGGCCACCGCCCCAGTCCTCAATGATGACGTCGACCGAGCCGGCCTCCATGGCGTCATAGGTGGTGCCGGCTTCGTCCAGGGTGGTCTGGGTGATGGCGCATCCCAGGGCATCCTTGGCGACCTCGGACACCACCTGCGCTGACGCTGTGTATCCGACCCAGGCATGCATGGCTACACCCCAGTCGCCGCAGTCGGCGGGTGCCGCTTCGGACGCCGCTGCAGAAGCTGCAGCTGACGCCGGTGCGGACGCTGCCTCGGCTGGAGCGCTGCTGCTTGCCGCCTCGTTGACTCCGCCTCCGCAGGCGGTCAAGGCCAATCCGACGACTGCGATTCCGGCCAGTGCGGCCAGGCGGCTAATGCCGTGATTGCTCATGTGATTTCCCTCCGATGGGGCAGTGGTGCATGGGATGCTAACGGTCCGGTCAGTCAAGGGTGGCGGGAATCGCCTTGCCCGTTGCTATGAATTGCTCCTGGCCCTCCTCCCGAGCCGCAGATCCAGCCTCAGCAGGTCAGGAAGTGCCCTGGCCGGCTCGCCCGGCACCTGATTGGGCAATCCGGTCCAGCACTATGCCCAGGAGCACGATCGCCAGACCTGCCGCCAGACCCTTTCCTGCGAGTTCTGGCTTGGACTGGCCAACGATGACGAGGTAGCCCAGGCCACCGGCCCCGACGAACCCGCCGATGACCACGACGGCGAGCACGAAGATCAGGCCTTGATTGGCGCCGA
Source organism: Candidatus Nanopelagicales bacterium (assembly GCA_032117355.1). GTDB lineage: Bacteria > Actinomycetota > Actinomycetes > S36-B12 > S36-B12 > REEB460. The sequence goes on along the minus strand of JAULZL010000332.1, from coordinate 14,918 downwards.
GCATCAGGGACTTTCGCGCGGCCGGAAGCTGCACCTTGGTGATGATCTGGGCGTTCGTCGATCCTGCTGAAGTAGCGGCTTCGACCATCTCGGTGGGGACTCCGCGCACCCCGTCCGCCACGATCCGCACTACGACCGGTGCTGCGTAGAACACCCCGCAAACGATGGAGGCAAAGCGGGTTGGCCCGAACAGAGCGAGGACGGGTACGAGGTACACAAAGGCGGGCAAGGTTTGCCCGGCATCGAGCAGCGGCTTGAGCAAGCGCTCGACCCGGGCACTGCGACCCGCGAGGACGCCAAGCACCACGCCAAGGGCCATGACGATGATGGCCGCGAGCAGCACCTGGGCCAACGTGATCATCGTGTCATTCCACAGCCCGATGACGACAATGGCCGTCAGCAGGACGACGGAGATGAGGCCCGCTTTGCGCCCGCCGATGATGGCCGCGAGCAGGGAGATCATGATCACCGTTAGGTACCAGGGCGAGTCGGCAAGGACAGCCTCAAGTGGGTTGAGCACAGCGACGGTGAAGGTCTCGTTGAAGGTGGTCGTGAGGAAACTGAAGGTGCTGGTGAACCACTCCACGGCAGATCGGGCCACTCCGGCTATCTGCTCGCCGAAGTTCAGCTGTTCCGGATAGACCGCTGCCCAGAGCAGGTATCGCGAAGCGATGATCGCGGCCACGGTCAGCACCCCGAATGCCATCAGCCCGATACGCCGGTGTCGTCGATCCTGGTCCGACATGTCCATCGCGGCGTCCGACCGGATAACCGCCGCGGTCGTCGCACGGTCAAGCATGATCGCCAGGAAGATGACGGCAATTCCGGCCACGATCCCGTCCCCGACATCGCGAATGATCAGCGCCTCGACCACCGGCTTGCCGAGCCCGGGTGCTCCGATGAGTGCTGCGATCACGACGAATGACAGTGCCGCCAGCATCGTTTGGTTGATGCCCAGGATGATGGTGCGCCGGGCCATCGGCAGTTGCACCTTGGTGAGCAATTGCATGCGGGTTGAGCCCATGGACGTGGCCGCTTCAAGGGGGCCAGCGCGCAGGCTGCGGATCGCGTAGGCGGTAATCCGGATGCAGATCGGGATGGAGTACACCATCGTGGCAATAGTTGCCGAGGCGATGCCAATCAGGAACACCAGTGCGAGCGGGGCCAGGTAGACCAGGGTGGGCAGGATCTGCGCAAGGTCCAGGCCGGGTCGCAGGGTGGCCATGACCCGGTCGTTCAATCCCGCCCACACCCCAAGTGGAAGGCCTATCGCGAGGGAGAGCACCACCGCGCCGAGGGTCATCGCCAAGGTGTCCAGGGTGTACGTCCACATCCCCAAGGCCGCACAGCCAAAGAGCAGGCTGGCGCACAGGAGAGAAGTTCGCAGGTTGGATGTCGCGTAAACGATGAATGTGATCAGCACGAAGGTCCCGAGCCAGCCAATTGCGGGGATCAGGTCGCCCGATGCGGGGACGGAGATGACTGACCGAATCGCCTCGACGAACCATTCGATGGCCGAGCGGATCGGATTGAAGAAGTAAATGAAGGCCGGGCTCTCGGTTCGGTTTCCGCGGATGGCCGCGGTGAACTGCCGCAGGAGTTCGGTGAACCAGGTATTCGAGGCGGTCGACAGGGTCAGCGTGTGGATGCCACGGAAGATCGTTGCCAGGATCCACCAGCCGATGATCAGCAGGATCACGACGAGCCAGCGCTTGCGAAGGAACTGCAGCCATCGTCGGCGGTCGTCGACCGCAGGATCAAGATCGATCGGCTGGTCGGGCGCCTCGAGCTCGGATGTGCTCGCTGGTGCGCTCACGTGCGCGCTCCATCAGTCGCGACCAGCCGGAGCACCTCTGCGGGCCCCACGACGCCCAGCAGGTTGCCCGCATCTACCACGCGTACGGGGCCAGTTGAGGCCAGGATGGCCGACGTGGCATCGCGGACAACCATGGTCGAGGGCAGGTCGGGCCCACCAGCAACCTCACCTTCGACTGGTGGCCGGACAATCGAGCGCAGCGTCAGCACATGGGACTTTGGGATGTCCTGGGTGAAGTCGGCGACATAGTCGTCAACCGGGTTGCCGATCAGTTCCTCTGGGCTGCCAACCTGCACGATTGCGCCGTCTCGCATGATCGCGATTCGATCACCCAGCTTCATGGCCTCGGCCAGGTCGTGGGTGATGAAGACCATCGTCTTGCCGAGGTCGCGGTGCAGCCGGATCACCTCCGCCTGCATGTCGCGCCGGATCAACGGGTCGAGTGCGCTGAACGGCTCGTCCAGGAACATCACCTCAGGGTCAACGGCCAGCGCCCGGGCCAGCCCGACCCGCTGCTGCATACCACCGGACAGTTGCTCTGGGTAGGCCTGCTCGTACCCCTGCAGCCCCACGAGCTCGATGACCTCGCGGGCGCGGGCATGCCGAGCTTCTCGCGCGATTCCGTTCACCTCAAGGGCGTAGGCAATGTTGTCGATCACCCGGCGATGGGGCAGCAGCCCGAAGTGCTGGAAGACCATCGAAAACTTTGTTCTGCGCAGATCGCGCAGCCTGGCGCTGCTTGCGCCGAGGACGTCCTCCCCGCCGATGGCCACTCGACCGGCCGTCGGATCCACCAGCCTGGTCAGGCAGCGGACGAGGGTTGACTTTCCCGAGCCGGACAGGCCCATGACGACGAACACTTCGCCGGGAGCGACCTCGAAGCTGACGTCCTTGACGGCCACCGTGCAGCCGGTCTTGGCTCGCAGTTCGGCGCGGGAAAGGTCGGCATCCGGCGATCCCACCAACCGCTCGGGATTGGGGCCGAAGACCTTCCACAGACCCTGGACACTGATGGTGGACTGTTCGGACATGCGCGAGATTGTGCCGGTTCCGTCGATGTCAGTGCTGCAGTTCGGCAAATGCGGACGGAATCAACAGGGCAGATGGGCTCATTCAGTCGAACCAGCCACTCGGCGCGGGGTCGATGTTCTGGTAGACGTGCTTGGCCTCGCAGTACTCAAGTAGGCCACTTGGCCCAAGTTCGCGACCGATACCCGATTGCTTGAACCCGCCCCACTCGGCCTGCGGCAGGTAGGGGTGGTAGTCGTTGATCCAGACGGTGCCGTGGCGCAGGGCCCGAGCAACCCTGGCTGCCCTACCCGCATCCTGGGTCCAGACCGCGCCGGCTAGGCCATAGCGGGTGTCGTTACCGAGGGCGACGGCGCCCTGCTCCGTTGAGAAGGTCTCGACGGTGAGCACGGGGCCGAAGGACTCCTCCTGGACGCACTCCATGGTGGTGTCGCAGTTGTCCAGGATGGTCGGCAGGAAGTACCAGCCCTGTTGCAGGGCGGGGTCGGCAGGCGCCGTGCCACCGCAGCGAAGGACGGCACCCTCAGCGAGCGCGGCCGCAACGTAGGCAGCGACCTTGTCACGGTGGGCGGCGGAGATGAGCGGGCCGGCCTGGGCGGCCGGGTCAGGTGGCCCACCAAGGCGGATGCGTCCGGCGCGCTCGACGAGGGCGTCGACCACCTGGTCGTGGATCGACTCCTCGACGATGAGGCGGGCACCGGCAGAGCACACCTGCCCGGAGTGCAGGAACACCGCGGTGAGCGCATTGTCAATTGCCGCGGGCAGATCGGCGTCCGCGAAGATGATGTTGGGGTTCTTGCCGCCGAGCTCGAGGGCGACCTTCTTGACGGTGGCGGCTGCCGCCGCCATCAACGCACGGCCGGTCAGAATGCCGCCGGTGAAGGAAAGCAGGTCCACGTCCGGGTGGGTTGCGAGCGGAGCACCAGCCTGGGCGCCTGCGCCGAGCACGAGGTTTGCGACGCCATCCGGCAGGCCCGCCTCCTGGAGAGCGCGGATCAGCATGACCGAGGTGCTTGGCGTCAGTTCGCTGGGCTTGAGAACGAAGGTGTTTCCCGCCGCTAACGCGGGAGCGACCTTCCACGATGCCTGCAGCAACGGGTAGTTCCATGGGGTGATCAGCCCGCAGACTCCGATCGGCTCGTAGACGACGGACGAGATCGCGTTTGCCCGGCCGGTGTCGACGACGCGTCCAGCCAGGGTGCCTGCGAGGCCGGCGAAGTAGCGAATGGACGAGACGACGTCTGACACGTCGGCAAGGGACTCGACCATCCGCTTGCCGGTGTCCCCTGATTCGGCCCGCGCGATGGCGTCGGCGTCGCGCTCCAGTATTTCGGCGAGGCGGTGGAGGAGCGCGGCTCGTTCGGTCACGGGCGTGCTCGGCCATGGACCGTGGTCGAAGGCCCGGCGGGCGGCTGCGATGGCCCGATCGGTGTCAGTCGCCGATGCCTCGTCGACCACCGCGACCAGGCTCTGGTCCGCCGGGCAGTGGATCTCGCGCGTCGCTCCTCCGTTGGCGTTAACCCAGGACCCGTCGATGAACAGGGTCGGTGGGGAGCCGGTCATGAGGCGCGGTGCCGGTAGAAGGGGGCGTGCTCGGCTGCCATGGGCTTGGCACCCATGATGATGTCTGCCGACTTCTCGGCCATCATCATGACCGGGGCGTAGATATTCGCGTTCGTGACGTATGGCATCGCGGACGCATCGACCACGCGCAGTCCCTCGGTGCCCCGCACCTGCATGGTCGCCGGGTCGACGACGGACATCTCGTCCACGCCCATCCGGTTCGTGCAGCTGGGGTGATAGGCGGTCTCGCCATCCCGGCGCACCCAGTCGAGTACCTGCTCGTCGGTTGCGACGCCGGAGCCGGGAGAGATCTCCCCACCGCTGAACGGGGTAAAGGCGGGCTGGTTGAGGATGTCGCGCGCGACAGCGATGGCCTCGACCCACTCCCGGCGGTCCTGGTCGGTCGATAGGTAGTTGCACCTGATGGCCGGTGGCGCAGTGGGATCGGTGCTGGTGACCAGGACGGTGCCGCGCGCATCGGAGTACATCGGCCCGATGTGCACCTGGTAGCCGTGCCCGCCAGCCGGAGCGGTGCCGTCGTAGCGCACCGCGATCGGCAGGAAGTGGAACATCAGGTTGGGGTACTCGACGTCCTCATTGGACCGCGCGAAGCCGCCGCCCTCGAAGTGATTCGACGCCCCCGGTCCCGACCTCAGGAAGAGCCACTGCGCACCGATGAAGGGCCGTCGCCACAGCTGCAGGTTCGGATTGAGCGACACCGGCTGGGTGCAGGCATGCTGGACGTACACCTCTAGATGGTCCTGCAGGTTCTGACCGACGCCGGGGAGATGGTGGACGGGGTCGATGCCAACGCCACGAAGGTGCTCGGCATCTCCGATTCCGGACAGTTGAAGTAGTGCGGGGGAGTTGAACGCGCCACCGCACAGAATGACCTCGCCTGCGGTGATCGACTCGCGCCGACCGCGTCGATCGATCACCTCCACGCCCGTCGCCCGGGTTCCGCTCATCGTCACTCGCGCAACCCGCGTGCGGGTGCGAATCGACAGGTTGGGACGGTGCTTGACGGGGTGCAGGTAGGCGCGGGCCGCTGACAGTCTGCGGCCCCGCCGCAGGTTCCGATCGAAGGCCGCGAAGCCTTCCTGCCGGTAGCCGTTGACGTCCGAGGTGAGCGAGTATCCGGCCTGCTGGACGGCCTCGAAAAAGGCGCCGAATAGCGGATTCGCAACCGGTCCGCGTTCCAGGACGAGGGGTCCGTCACCACCGCGCCACTCGTCCACTCCGGCGAGGCAGGTCTCCATCTTCTTGAAGTACGGCAGGCACTGGGCATAGCCCCAGTCCTGCATCCCCGGGTCGGCGGCCCAACGCTCGAAGTCCAGCGGGTTGCCGCGTTGGAAGATCATCCCGTTGATGCTGCTGGACCCGCCCAGGATCTTGCCTCTCCCGTGGGTGATTCGGCGGTTGTTCATGTGCGGCTCGGGCTCGGTGGAGTACAGCCAGTCGTAGTGCTTGTTTCCGATCGGGAAGGTCAGCGCCGCCGGCATGTGGATGTACGGGTCGAGGATATTGTCTGGCCGACCGGCCTCGAGGAGCAGCACCGAGGTGGCCGGATCTGCAGACAGGCGATTGGCCAGGCAACTGCCGGCCGACCCTGCGCCCACGATAACGATGTCGTAGGTCGGCATGGGCGCTCCTAGTCTCCGAGCTCGGCGCGACGCCGGGTGACGTAGGCGGCGAGTTCCTCGCGCATGGCCTCGTCCATCGGCGGTTGCTCGTACTCCTCGAGCATCTTGGTCGCGACCTCACCGGCACGCGTCGCTGTATCGCGGGCGCCGAGCCTGGTCCACCGCTCGAAGTTGTCCGAGCTGGACAGGAACGGCCGGTAGAAGCAGTCGCGGAACCTCTCCATCGTGTGCGCCGCTCCCAGGAAGTGGCCGCCATGGCCGACCTCCTCGTGAGCGCCGAAGGCCAGGGACTCCTCGGATATCTCCAGAGGAGTGAACTCCCGCTGCAGGGACTCAAGGACCTGGACGTCGATCACGAACTTCTCGTAGCTGGCGACCAGGCCGCCCTCGAGCCACCCGGCCGTATGCATCACGAAGTTGGTGCCCGCCAGGAAGGTCGGCAGCATCGTCATCAGGGACTCGTAGGCCGCCTGAGCATCGGGGGTCTGCGAGGAGTTGAGGCCGCCGCCAGTGCGGAAGGGCAGCCCGAACCGCCGGGCGATCTGCCCGGTGCACAGCAGGCCGATCGCCGACTCCGGCGTCCCGAATTGCGGGGATCCGGACTGCATGTCGATATTCGACAGGAAGGAGCCGAAGACCACCGGGGCTCCCGGACGGATCAGCTGACTGAGGGCGATACCGGAGAGAGCCTCGGCAATCTGCTGGGCGAGGGCAGCCGGGATGGAGACCGGGGACATCGCACCCATCAGCAGGAACGGAGTCATGATGACCGGCTGGTTGGCCTTCGTGTACTCGAACTGGGCGTCGAGCATCCGGTCGTCCCAGCGCAGGGGCGAGTTGCAGTTCACCAGCGAGATGCAGACCGGGGTCTTCTCCATCGACTCACGGCTGCCGAAGACGATCTCGGCCATGTTGAGGGTGTCGATGGCATTGCCGGCGCTGACGACGTTGCCCATGAAGATCTTGTCCGTCAGGGTCAGGGCGTTGTAGACCATGTCGAGGTGCCGCGAGTCCAGGGGAGCGTCGTTCGGCTCGACGACGACCCCACCGACGGAGTCCATCGCCGAGAAGGACTGCGACAGGCGGGCAAAGTTCTGGAAGTCCGCCAGCGAACCGTCGGAGCGTACGTCGCCGCGGCGGACGAATGGCGAGCCGTAGTTGGCCGAGAAGACCATGTGGTTGCCGCCGATGTGCACGTCATTCGCGTGGTTGCGTGCCTGCATGTCGAACTCGCGCGGGGCCTTGGCGATCTGCTCGAGGACGAACTCGGGGTCGAGGAAGACCTTGTTGTCGACGATCTTCTGGCCGGCCGCCCTGAAGAGCTCGAGCGCCTCGGGCTTCATGAATTCGATGCCGAGTTCGGTCAGGATGCGCTTCCAGCCCTTGTCCAGGGTCTCCATCGAGCCCTCGGACAGGATCTCGTAACGCGGCATGCTGTTGATGAACATGTGTTCCCCATTTCGAAGTCACGCGAGCCTATCGGCGCATGAGCATCCTGCCCGGCGGCGCGGCCACGTTCCCAGCGGCATGCCCCATCCCCGTGTACAGTCGCGACTTCACGAGTGCAGGAAGGCTGTGGCATGACGCCGGATGACGTCCTCAAGGAGCTCTACGACGAGACCCTCGTTGGCAACGCTCCCGCCGTCCTGGACCTCACGAACCGGGGCCTCGAACTGGGCATGACCCCCGAGGAGATCCTCTTCGAGGCATTGATCCCCTCCCTTGAGGAGGTCGGCGCTCGGTTCGAACGCGGCGACTTCTTCGTCCCCGAAATGCTGATCTCCGGCAAAGCTATGTCTGGAGCCCTGGATGTCCTTCGGCCACTCCTGGCTCAGACCGGCGTTGAGACGGTCGGCACCTACGTGATGGGCACGGTCAAGGGCGATGTCCACGACATCGGCAAGAACCTCGTCAACATCATGCTCGAAGGCGCCGGCTTCCACGTGATCGACCTTGGCGTTCAGTGCCCGCCGGAGAAGTTCATCGCGGCGATCGAGGAGCACAAGCCGGACATCGTCGGGATGTCGGCCTTCCTCACGACCACCATGCCGATGTTCAAGGCCAATATCAATGCCATTGAGAAGGCCGGGTTGCGCGATGGCCTCATCATCATGGTGGGCGGTGCTCCCGTAACCCAGGAGTACGCGGACGCGGTCGGCGCCGATGGCTATGCCGCGGATGCTGCCACGGCCGTTCGGCGAGCCAAGGAACTGCTCGCCGTCAAACGCGGTCACTGAGGTGTCCGAGCAGGAGCCCGCGGTCCGCATTGACCTGTCCTTCGAGCCCGCGGGCAAACAGGTGCGAGTCCCGACGGGTGTCACCGTCTTCGACGCTGCCAGCTGGAATGGCATTGCCATCGACTCCACCTGCGGGGGGCACGGCACCTGCCGCAAGTGCAAGATCCAGGTGCTGGACGGCAGCGTCCCGGTAGGCAGGCTAGACACCCGGGCCTTCGAGCCGGATCAGCTTCGCGAGGGCTGGCGGCTCGCCTGCATCGCGAACGCGACTGAGTCGCTTCGCATCCATGTTCCGCCGCTGACCACCCGGCCCAAGGCCTCCACGGTCGGGGTGGGCCGGCAGGTGATCCTTCGCCCCAGCGTGGTCAAGCGGCACCTGGTGATGTCCGAGCCGAGCCTGTCCGATCAGCGCTCTGACCTTCGTCGTGTCCTGGACGAACTGACCGATGTCACGACCAGGGTGGATCCTGCCGTGCTGCGTGGCCTGCCGCGCACCCTCCGGGAGGCGAATTTCGACGTCACGGCCGTGGTCGCGGACGACCGGCTCATCGGGATTGAACCGGGGGACACCACCGATAGATCATTTGGTGTCGCGATCGACCTGGGGACGACGACGGTGGTGGCAACCCTGATGGACCTCACCACCGGAACACCGGTGGCTGTGGCATCGATCCTGAATAAGCAGCAGCCCTTCGGTGCCGACGTGATCAGCCGGATCAGCGCCACCATGCTGGATCCGCTGGCTTTGGAGCGACTGCGTGACCTTGCCCACCAGACGATGGACGAACTGGTTGAGTCCACCTGCACCGAGGCCGGTGTGCAGCGTTGCGAGGTCTACGACGTGGCGATTGCGGGCAATGCCACGATGGCGCAGATCGCCCTGGGCATCGATCCGGAGCCGCTGGGCGTCGCCCCCTTCATCCCGGTGACGAATGCGTTCCCGACGGTGCTGGCCACCGAGGTCGGCATCACCGTGCATCCCCAGGCGAGGGCCTTCCTCTTCCCGTCCCTCGGTGCCTATGTCGGTGGAGACATCATTGCCGGCGCACTGGCGTCGGGCATGGACCGTGATAAGCGACTTCGTCTGTTCATCGACATTGGCACCAACTGCGAGATCATCCTGGCCGATGGTGAGCAACTGGTTGCCACGGCGGCGCCTGCCGGCCCGGCATTCGAGGCAGCGTCCATTGCGTGCGGAATGCGGGCTGCGGCGGGGGCGATCGAGGCGGTGTCCTTGACCGAGAACGATGTGGTCCTCCAGGTCATCGAGGACGCCGAGCCGGTCGGCATCTGCGGCTCGGGATTGGTTGATGCGGTTGCCGAACTGGCCCGGGTTGGCTTGCTTGACTCGTCGGGGCGCTATGTCGATGACGAGCGTGCGGCGGAAATCGCTCCTGGCCTGGCTTGCCGACTGGTCGAGCTCGAGACTGGTCGTGCCTTCCTGCTCGCGGGGGCTCCCGATGGCGGCGGGGTCTTCCTATCGCAGCGCGACGTCCGCGAGTTGCAGTTCGCCAAGGCTGCGATTTCAACGGGTTGGAAACTGCTTCTCGCCGAGGTCGGTGTCGTCGAGGCCGATGTGCAGCAGGTCCTGCTCGCTGGATCCTTCGGGACATACCTGTCAGCGCGCAATGCGATCCGCATCGGGCTGGTGCCGAAGATCCCGGCCCTACGGGTGGTCAGTGCGGGCAACGTCGCGGGGGAGGGGGCGAAGATGGCCCTGCTGTCCGGCCCGGAGCGCCATGGCGCGTCCGCCCTGATCGAGTCGATCTCATATGTCGAACTGTCCGATCGTCCCGACTTCAATGACCTGTTCGTCGATGAGCTCGCCTTCCCGCAACGCTGACGGGCGGACATCTGACCGCTTCGCGGTCATCGCCTGCGGTGCGCTCACCATCGACCTCGAACGGGCGGCGCGACGGTTGGGTCGGGCGGTGGACATCCACCCGCTTCCGCCGTTGCTGCACAACCATCCATCCCGCATCGCCCCGGCGGTAGCCGAACTCATCGACGAATTGCGGCCGCGCTACGCCGAGATCGCCATTGGGTACGCCGACTGCGGGACGTACGGTGCGCTGGATGCGCTGTGCGCCGAGCAAGGGGTTCAGCGCATCCCCGGAGATCACTGCTACGACGCCTACGCCGGCCACGATCGCATCGAAGCCATCATGGCCGAGCACCCGGGCACCTACCTGCTCACCGACTTCCTCATTGCTGGGTTCGAGCGCCTGGTCTGGCGGGAGCTGGGACTGGATCGCCACCCGGAGTTGCTGATCGACTATTTCGGCAACTATCAGCAGGTCGCCTGGCTCGCCGTGCATCGCACTGCGGATCTGGAGCGCGCGGCCAACCGAGTCGCCGATCGACTGGACTTGCCGCTTGTCGTGATCGACTGCTCATCCCGTGACGGGGTGATCGCGCCCTTTGATGCGGCGCTCAATGCCGCCCTCGGGTGGGGCGAGCACGCTTTCAGGTATCGAAGCCCAGGGCCCGACGAGGACGCACGTTGAGTTCGGGCCGTCCGCAGGATTGACCGGGGCAGGCGGTGTGAGAGGGTTCGGACGCCCCTCAGTGCGCTATCCAGGGAGGATCCGTGCCCGCCAACCGTTGGCTGCTAGGCGCGTTTGCGTTTGGACTCGTATTCGCCGGAGGCAACACCGCATCGGCAGCGCCGATTGCCGTGCCTACGCCGGTCGTCACCGCCACGATCACCGTCGGCTCGCAGCCGTTCCTGCCGATCCTCAATTCGTCGGGCACCACCCTGTATGTCTCGAATGACCAATCGGGCACGGTGTCGGTGATCGACACTGCGACGAACGCGGTGACGGCGACGATCCCGGTTGGGCAGAATCCGGTCCCGCCCGTGCTGAACTCGGCCGACACGCGGCTCTACGTCGCGAACATCGGGTCGAACTCGGTGTCGGTTATCGACACTGCGACGAACGCGGTGACGGCGACGATCCCGGTCGGATCGATGCCCTACGGGCCGTCGCTCAACCCGTCCGGCACCCGGATGTACGTCGCAAACAACGGCTCGAACACCGTCTCGGTGATCGACACGGCGATCAACCGGGTGATCGGGACGATCGCGGTCGGCGCCGCGCCGAACACCATGGCAATGAATACCAGCGGAACCCGCCTGTATGTCCCGAACTACACGGCAGGCACGATCTCGGTGATCGACACGACATCGAACACGGTGATCGCGACGATCCCGGTCGGAGCGAACCCATACCGCCCGACCGTCAACCTTGCGGGCACGCGCGTCTACAGCGCGAACAACGGATCGAATAACGTCTCGGTGATCGACACGGCGACGAACTCCGTGATCGCGACCATCCCGGTGGGCCAGGACCCATGGGATGCCGCCTTGAACACCGCAGGCACCAGGCTTTACGTTACGAACTCGAACTCGTCCAGCATGTCGGTGATCGACACGACGACGAACGCGGTTCTCGCCACGGTCACTGTCGGAGCAAACCCATACCCACCGCAGGTGAACCTGCGCGGCACTCGCGTGTACGTCGCGAATCAGAACACCGTGGGCACGGTGTCGGTGATCGACACCGCCACGAATACCGTGACCTCGACGGTCACGGTCGGTAGCCAGCCCAAGGCAGGTGTGCTCAATAAGGCCGGTACGACCCTTTACGTGCCCAACTTCGGTGACGGGACGATCTCGGTCATCTCGCTGCCGAGCGTTCCCGGCAAGGTTCGGCAGGTGACTGCGCTTGCGGGGGTCGAGTCGGCCACAGTCAGCTGGAAGACGTCTGCCTATCCCGGCGGCGAGCCGATAAGCGGGTACCGCGTGACGTCATTCCCGGGTCGCAAGACCTGCAGCACGACGAGGACCACGTGCACGATCACCGGCCTCGAACCCGGGATTTCGTACACATTCGGCGTGGTGGCACGCAATGCAATCGGCTTCAGCCGACCGGTGATCTCCGAGCGGGTGAACGTCTTCAGCTCGGGCAAGTAGTTGATCGCCGTTGACCCTGCACGCTGGCGTGTCGGCCTCCCGACTGGGCACCTAAGCACATGGACGCGTCACCCATCGGCACCGCTGCGCCATCGCATCGTGCGGGTGGCAGATGTCTTGGGAGGCCAACGTCCGACCTGAGAGTGGTGCAGTATTCGACCATGCGAGCATCCGATACGCGACGTGCACGCGTTCTGCCGATCCTGGTGACTCTTGGCCTCCTCGTCCCCGGAGGCCTTGCGGGCTGCACGAGTTCGACCGGCGTATCCGGCGACCTGCTGCTCCCGGTGGCCGTTGGCCTTGAGCGCGATACCGCGGGCCTGCAGCAATGGCTGCAGCAAGCTGCCGACCCCGCCAGCCCCGACTTCCTGAAGCCCTTGACCGCATCGCAGGTGGTATCGCAGTTCGGAGCAAGCCCCGATGATGCCGCAACGGCCCTCCAGGTGCTCCAGGCCAAGGGATTCGTGGGGGCTGTGGATGCGAGCGGTTCCATCCTGATCGGGACGATGCCCGTGAGTGAGGCAGAGTCAACCTTCGACGTGAAGATCGAGCAGAAGGTGGACAACGGGGTCACATACGCATACCCCTCCCGTGCGCCAAAGGTCCCAGGTGACCTCGCGAGCGTGGTCACCGACGTTGCTGGCCTGGCCAGAACTGTCACCGGAACCGGTTCCCCTGCCTCGGCACCGGCCAGTACTGACGTGCAGTGCCCGGGGCTTTCGGAGGCTGCAGCGAAGATGGCAACGATCTCCGGCGCCGACCAACTGCGGTCCTCGGGAATCGACGGCAGTGGAGTGCGGATCGCCATCCTGGAGGTAGCCGCGGTATCGCAGGCATCGATCGAAGCAGCGAAGGCATGCTCCGGTCTGGCCATCCCGCCGGTCACCTCGACCCTCGTCGGATCGACCCAGGACAGCGACCTGATCCCGGACTCCAGTGAGCCGGTCTTGGACGTCCTCGCAGCCTCGGCCCTGGCACCGGGCCTGGATGGAATCGTGGCCTACAAGTTCGACCCGTACAGCTCGATCGTCTTCCCGCTGGCCGCAGTGGTTGGCGATGCGTTCGCAGCGAGCGGTCCGGACATCCTGTCGACCAGCGTTGGCTTCTGCGAGGCGACTGAAATGGCCGGGGAGCTCTCCGTCGCGGAATGGCTCATCGCAGTCGGAGCGGCGGGCGGCCTGACGACCGTCGCATCCGCCGGGGATACCGGTTCATCCGCCTGCGCACCTCAGGACGAGTCTGAGTCCGTCTTCTACCCCGCAACATCTGCATACGCAATGGCCGTGGGCGGGACGGCCGTGGCTGCGGGCGAAACGAGTGGTCAGCAGCAGGTCGTGTGGAATGCGGATGGAAATGCCGGGGGCGGAGCCCAGACCAGCACCCTGCCCAGGCCCTGGTACCAGTCGTCCGTGCCCGGACCGGGCAACCGGATCGTGCCGGACGTGGCCAGTGTTGCCGCGCCGAGCGAATTCCCGCCGATTCCGCTGTGCACGGCATCGGGCTGCCAATTGCAGCAGGTGGGCGGCACGTCGGCAGCGGCCCCGAGCGTGGCTGCTGGACTTGCCCTCGTCCTGCAGGCTCTGCGCAAGCAGCGGGGGAGCCAGGACTTGAGCCTTGGGATGGTGAATCCGGTGCTGTACTCCCTGGCGTCGAGTGGGGGCGCGGGAGCTCTCTCGGATGTCACCGAGGGCAGCAACGACCTGTATTCGGTGGGGTGCTGCCAGGCAGCTGTCGGGTACGACGCCGCATCAGGCTGGGGATGGCTCGACTTCGGTGCCCTCGCAGCCGCCTACCCCAAGGCGTCCTAGGGGGCCGTTCGATACTGCCCTGAGAGCCAGGCCCAGTAGTGGATTTCCTTCGGATTTCGCCCGGCCCGTCGTTTGCTTTCCTACCATAAAAATGACACGGGCCGGACTAGGCCCGTCGAGAGGGGATCCGTGACATGCGCATAACTCGATTCGCCGTGCTGAGCGTCGGCGCTGCCAGCGTCCTAGTGTTCGCCAGCGCCTGCTCGAGTCAGTCCTCCAGTGGCGATGCACCGGCCGTCCAGGCCACCGCAGGGATGGACGATTACTTCGACAACAACCCCAATGGTGAGGACGTCCTTGACATTCTCACCGGCGGGTACCCGGACTCGATCGTCGGGTGCAGTGGCACCGTCGGCTATAACCCGGTGTTCATCACCAACACCACCGACGAGCCACAGACCGTCACCTACACCATCAACGCAGAACTCGGCAATGACGTGTTCGTCGGGGGTGCATCGGCAATCGCGAATGTGGAAGGCTGCGGTGCCTTCAGCGGCAACGTGAACAACGCCCAACTCACCATCCAGCCGGGTCAGACCTGGTCCGGTGGGGTCGTTGCAGCGGGTAACGATGGGCCGGACACCAACCTCATGGAGTCGCAGCACAACCTCTCCATCGGTGGCGGTGACAACAACCAGTGGTACGACTTCTGGCTGCACGTGGGCATGGGTGGTGGATACGAGAACTGGGAGCTCAACTACTCCAATACCGGAGGGACGGACCCGAGCCAGAACCTGCAGGCCGGCCTGTTCAACGTGATGGAGTGCAGCCCGACCACGGGTGCACCGGGCACCGAGTTTGCGATCACCAGCACGATCGTGTCGAACTACGCCAAGAACGCGCCGA
>JAULZL010000331.1:0-5852 GCA_032117355.1 Candidatus Nanopelagicales bacterium | reverse complement strand
AGGTGGATCGACATGAACTGCCGAACCTGCGGGCTCTGAACTTCGTGATCCATGGCTTGCTCGGCCGTGGGGTTGCCGACTCCCTGCGGGTGGATCCGCAAGCGAAGGGCCTCGGCGAGCAACTGCGTGCTCGCCTCGTGGAAATCCCGTCTGCGCTGCGCCCGTCAACGGATACGGCGGTCACCCCATGAGCGCGGTCGTCGCTGAGGGCAGTCGCGAACCGCTGACACCGCGGGGTCGCCGAACGCGCGACAGATTGCTCGCGTCGGCCCGCACCGTCTTCGAGGAGCGGGGCTTCGACGGCACCCGGATGGCCGATATCGCCGAGGCGGCCGGAGTCTCGTACGGGACGGTCTACACCTGGTTTCCGACCAAGGAGGACATCCTGCATGCGGTGGCGGACGCAATGAGCGAGGCGATGTACGCCTCGCTGCGCACGCCGGACGCCACGGATGTCCGCGAGCGAATAGCGGTTGCGAATCAGCGCTATGTCGATGCCTATCGGGAGAGTGCCCGACTACTGGAGGTCGTGGAGCAGGCCGCTGTCGCCGACGAGAGTTTTCGAAATGTGCTCGGGGGCCTTCGGCATGCGCACGTCGAGCGCGTTGCTCGCGCCATCACTCGCATGCAGCAGGACGGAGCCGCGGCAACCGATCTTGACCCGCAAGGTTCGGCGGCGGCCCTGTGCGCGATGGTCGAGGGCTTTGCGCGTCACTGGCTCGGCAGCGGGGAGCCGCATGACGAATCGCGGGCACTGCACACCCTCAACGAGTTGTGGGTCCGCGCACTGGGCATTGATCGTCAGGCCGCAATGACACGGAACCGCGATCTGCGCGGTTCCGCCGTGAACGATCGTGACACAACCGGGAAGGGAGAGCACCGTGCTGTTCACCAGCGAGCATGAGCAATTCAGGAAGGTCCTTCGCAGGCTCGTGGAGGAGGAGATCAATCCCTTCGCGGACGAATGGGAAGCCGCTCGAATCTTCCCGGCCCATGAGTTGTTCCCCAAGTTCGGAGCAGTCGGCGCCCTGGGTCTCAGTTATGACCCGGAGTACGGCGGTGGCGGGGCCGATCAGTCGTACATGGCGGTCTTTGCCGAGGAGATCGGCCGCGCCGACCTCGGGGCCGTCCCGATGGCCCTCGCGGTGCAGGCCTATATGGCTACCCCGGCACTCGCGCGTCACGGATCCGATGAACTCAAGCGCACCTACCTCGCCCCGGCCCTCAGCGGCGAGATGGTGTGCTCCGTTGCCGTCAGCGAGCCTGGGGCAGGTTCCGACGTCTCGGGCATCACGACGCGGGCTCGCCGCGACGGAGCCGACTGGGTGATCAACGGCCGCAAGATGTGGATCACCAACGGAACCCAGGCGGACTGGATCTGCCTGCTCGCCAGGACGTCGGACGAGGGTGGCTACCACGGGATGAGCCTGATCATCGTCCCGACGAGCACTCCCGGATTCAGCGTGGGACGCAAGATCGAGAAGATGGGCAACCACGCATCTGACACCGCCGAACTGGTCTTCGATGATGTGCGGGTGCCGGTGAGCAACACGATCGGTGAGATCGGCCACGGCTTTCAGATGCAGATGAATCAATTCCAGGACGAGCGATTGGTTGGGGCATTCCTGGCTGTGTCCGCGGCCCGCCGGGCGATTGATCGCACCAAGGAGTACCTGCAGGTGCGCGAAGCCTTCGGCAAGCCACTGCTGAGCAACCAGTACCTCCAATACACCCTGGCCGAGCTCGTTGCAGAGGTCGACATCCTGCGCGGCTTCCTGCATCACACCTTGGAGTCCTATGTCGAAGGCCAGGACATCTCCCACCAGGCAACGATTGCAAAGCTGAAGTCCGCCCGGCTCGCTCGACAGGTAGCCGACACCTGTGTGCAGTTCCACGGTGGGATGGGCTACGCCGAGGAGATGTGGGTGGCGCGCTACTTCCGCGACTCCCGGCTTGGCAGCATCGGTGGCGGTGCGGACGAGGTCATGCTGCGGATCATCACGATGACGGAGGGCATGGGAAAGCGCTAGCACTCAAGGGTCCACTGAGCCCCTAGTCTTCAGGAGTGTCGAAGAGTGCTGACGTCGTCATCGTCGGAGGCGGGGTCGTTGGCCTGGCCCTGGCGGATGCCTGGCTTGCCCAGGAGCCAACCTCGCGCGTCCTCGTCCTAGAAAAGGGCGAACGCCTTGCGGAGCACGCATCCGGGCGAAACAGCGGCGTGCTGCATGCCGGTTTCTACTACGCCCCGGACTCGCTGAAGGCCCAGCTCACGAGGAATGGCAATCAGCTGCTCCGCGCCTTCTGCGCTGAGCGCGGCGTCCCCGTCCGAGAGACCGGGAAGGTCGTCGTCACCCAATCGGATGAGGAGTTGCCGGCGCTGCAGGAGTTGCTCCGTCGCGGCCAGGCCAATGGGGTGCCGCTGGAACTGATCGACGAAAGCGGGCTGCGTAAACTCGAGCCACTGGCCCGCACCCACGGTTCTGCACTCTGGTCGCCCACGACGGCGGTCGCCGATCCGGTGGCGGTCGTCGGGGCATTGGCCTCGCGGGTGCGGGAACGTGGTGGCGAGATTGCACTGAACTCGCCGGTCGTCGATGCCGGGCCGGGCTGGACCACCACGCAGGGCCATGGTCGCATTGCGACCGGTCACCTCATCAATGCCGCCGGCCTGCACGCCGACACCGTGGCCCATTGGTTCGGCGTCGGTGAGGAGTACCGGATGCTGCCTTTCAAGGGCCTCTACTGGTATGGGTCATGGGAGCCCGGTCGCCTGCAACGTCACGTGTATCCCGTGCCGGATTCGAGGAACCCATTCCTCGGCGTCCACCTCACCGTGACAGTGGATGGCAGGGCCAAGATCGGACCGACCGCGATCCCGGCACTATGGCGCGAGGACTACGGCGGCATAGGTGGGTTCAACGCGAGTGAGGCTTGGCAGATCGCCCAGACCTTCCCGGCCTTCCTGCGCAGCAAGCACCACGATGTGCCGGGCCTCGTGCGGACGGAACTGCCGAAGTATGTCCGGCGACACCTCGTCAGCCAGGCTGCCGCACTGGTTCCGTCGGTCACGCCCGGTGACTTTCGCACTCGCGGCCGGCCCGGGGTGCGAGCCCAACTGCTTCACCTGCCGACGCGCAAGCTCGAGATGGACTTCGTGGTGCGCCCTGGGGAAATGTCGACCCATGTGCTCAATGCGGTGTCCCCTGCCTGGACAAGCTCACTGGCCGTGGCCGAGCACGTTGTCGCACGGATCCGCAGCGGATCGGTCTAATCAACTGCTGGTGGCTCGTGTGTGAAGTCTCTTGACGGTTGGCTTGGCGAGGACGTGGTCGGGTCTTGGGCCGCGCCTCATCGAGATAACCCGGTGATGTCCGGGTCCTTCGTGCGACCCGCACGGCTGCGTGAGGGGTTGGAAGTGATGTTCAGTCTAGTTGACGTCTGGTTGAAACTCGCCCTAGCCTGCCCTTCATGACTGTTACCGTGGGCGCCTTTCAAGCGAAAACTCACTTGTCGGAACTACTCGCGCGCGTCGAGGCGGGGGAGCAGGTCACCATCACCAAGCACGGCAGACCGATCGCTCGCCTCGTGCCGGTTACCGAGGCCGGGGCCAACCGTGACTGGCCGGGCTTCTGGGAACGGGTGGACTCCCGGCTCGTCACTTTGTCTCGAGGCGCACCTATCAAAGGTGAGATCGAAGCTGGCCGACTGTGAGGGCCTTCGTCCTCGACGCCTCATTGGCGCTCGAATGGTTCACGGCCTCTGCCTCGCGCACAGCGTTGGCCAAACGAGCCTTGTTCGATGATCGAGTCGCTGTCGTTCCGCACCTGTGGAGGTTCGAGGTGATGAACGTCCTCAGCACCTGGCAGAAGAACAAGACCGTGTCGCGCGCGGAGGCAGCCCACATCCTGAGCGATGTCATGCGCCTACCGTTCGGCGTCGTCGATGAAGGTGGCCCTGAAGCGGTGATCGAACTTGCCGTCGCCCAGAGGCTTTCCGCCTACGACGCCACATACCTGCACGCAGCGATGATCATGGGTGAACCGCTGGCCACCCTGGACGCCGCCCTGATCAAGGCAGCAAGACGCGTGGGAGTGGACTGTCTCTAGCGGCATCGCTCTACCGCGCACGTGCAATTGCGAAGGCGCCACCCACGACGACGTCCGCCCCGGCACCACGACCCTGTTCGCCGCCCTGGACATCGCGACCGGCAACGTCACCGCGACATGCCAGCCAGGCCACCGCCACCAGGAATCCCTGTGATTCCACAAGCACGTCGCCAAGGCCAACCGTCAAGAGACTTCACACACGAGCGACTAGGAGGCGATCGCCCGGGAGGACTGCTCCTCGCCGATCAGGGCCATCGGAGGTCGGACGATCGTCCCAGGCATCTGTTGGCCGGATCTGGCGAGGATGGAGCGAAGCACCTGCCCCGCCTGCTGGTGCAACTCATCGAGTTCCCGGTTGCGATGGACCCTCGATCCGAGGTTCATCTGCGCAATCGATCCGACGCCGTACTCGGCAGCCACATCGATCAAGAGACCGACCTCGACTCCATAGTCAACCTCGAACGGCATGGTTTCCGCCGCGGAGCGCCGAATGGCGTACTCCCCGGCGAGCGGTTGCTGGATGTGCGAGAGGTGTGGCTGGAGGAGTCGTAGGGCTGGCTTCGCCGTCAACTCCGTCACCCGCCCACCGCCGGACCTCTTGCCGTTGATGGTGCGCTGGTACGTCCCCTTGACCATGGTGATGCTCGGTGAGGCGATCAGTGGAGCAAGCAGCCGGGTGACGTACTCGGTTGTGAAGGAGGAGAGATCGGCGTCGATCCACACGATGACGTCGCCGATCGAGGCATGGACGGAGCGCCACAGGACATCCCCCTTGCCCAGGGCCGGGCCGAAGCCGGGTAGCACTGACGAGGCGGACACAACCCGTGCACCACAGGCCCGAGCCAAGGCTGCGGTCGCATCCGTGGAATCGTGATCGAGAACAAGCACCTCGTCGACGAGGCCAAGGTGGTCCTGCAGACCGCGTCGAATATCGGTAACGATGGGCCCAATCGTTGCGGCCTCGTCGCGTGCCGGAATGCAGACGCTGATCCGAGTGCTGCCCTTGGCCTCGGCGACGAGTTCCGGCCGAATGTCAGGCGTCGGCACCGCGGCGCGGCCGCTTCGGTGCAAACTGGCCATGGAACCCCCAATCTCGGCGGGTACAAGCATCCCGCCGAGGTCGGCGTCCCGCCCGTGAAGGCTCTCACGGTGGAATGGAGGTGTCGCATGGCCGATGTAGGAAACGGCTCGAGATGAGGGCTTTGGCCGGTCAGGCGTCTGCGATCAGGCGTCCGATGCCGGTGAAGGAACGTGCGTACCAGGGGCCACCGATGGAGCCGAGCACGACTCCGCGGCGAGGGTTGGCAGCATGGACCATGCGTCCGCCGCCGACGTAGATACCCACGTGATGGGCGCCACCGCGGAAGTAGAACACCAGGTCCCCGGGCTCGGCAGTCTTCAAGGGAATGTGCTTGACCCGGCTGTACTGGGTCCGTGAGTAGTGCGGCAGGGACTTGCCCAGCACCTTGGCGAAGACGTACTTGGTGAGTCCGCTGCAGTCGAAGCTGGTGGGGCCGGAGCGGCCGGCGATATAGCGATCGCCAATCTGCTTCTTGGCAAGGGCGACCACTGCTGACCGCAACGCGGTCTCACGGCGCTGAAGGGACAGTTTTCGAGCCTGCTGTGCGCTCGCGGCCTGGTCAAAGGAAGGTAGTTCGGTGGCGGCACCGACGGCTGCGGCCGGAAGGTCCTGGGTAGGAAGTCCCTGCAGGCTGGTTGCGGCTGCCGGGTCGGCGCCTGCCGGGT
>JAULZL010000330.1:0-1582 GCA_032117355.1 Candidatus Nanopelagicales bacterium | reverse complement strand
ACCTGACGCTGGCCCCAGGTGCCAACGTCGATATTCCATGGCGGCCGGACTTCAATGCACTCGTCTACGCCCTTGCCGGCAGCGGCGCCGTCGGCGAGGAGGGCCGCATCTTCCGATCCGGCCAACTGGCCGTTCTCGGAGCTGGCGAGACCATTCGGGTCCAGGCGGATTCAGTTCAGGAGTCGCGGTCGCCCAACCTCGAGGTCATCGTCCTTGGCGGAGTCCCGCTTCGGGAGCCGGTCTTCCAGTACGGACCATTCGTGATGAG
This sequence comes from Candidatus Nanopelagicales bacterium, assembly GCA_032117355.1. GTDB lineage: Bacteria > Actinomycetota > Actinomycetes > S36-B12 > S36-B12 > REEB460. Next base: position 1,314 of record JAULZL010000330.1, on the reverse strand, counting down.
TTCGAAGGCCGAGGTGATGGAGGCCTTTGAGGACTTCCAGGCCGGGCGCTTCGGTCAGATTCCTGCGGACGCGATCCAGCCGCACCGCCCATAGGGCCCTGGCACCCAAAGATCCGCGACACCCGGATAACCGACGGGCGCTCGCTCCCCTACTGGGGAGCGAGCGTTCCGCCAAAGATCTGCCACGCCAATGCTGACTTCGCGACCAGGCTCAAGATGATGTAGGCCCGCTCGCCGCGGAGGTAGTCCGACCACTTGCCCACCTGCTTGTACTGCAGCCACTGCACCAGCGCGAAGCAGTTGAAGAACAGGAACAGCGAGATGATGATCCCGTAGACGAAGCCGGGAGTCTCAGTGCCGCTGGCCGAGCCGGGTGCGATGACGAAGAAGACGATGATGATCCACGGGACGATGCCGGTCATGCAGCCGAAGATGAACGGCAGGAATCCACCGCTGCCCGGGGTCTCGTACTTCTCCTGCAGCCAGCCGAAAAGAATCATCGAGGCGTTGACGCCAAAGATCGCGATCAGTGCGGCAACATCAGTGATGCCCACGATCTGCGAGATCAGCACGATCATCACCGAGGAGCTGATCGAGTACTCAACCCAGCGGAAGTAGTTGTGGTGGTTGACGAGTCCGGCCGCATACCGGCCGTAGAACGGCGGCACGGACACCAAGAAATGGAAGAAAGCCGAGAGACCGAAGAAGAGCGCAACGCCCCAGGCGATCCGGGAGTCCAGCAAGGTCACCGGGTCGGACATTGGGGTTCCTGGCGGGCCAGCAAGATAACTTGCGGTTATTGGCAGGCTGAAGTCATTTGCCAAGGCCAAGACCGCGACGAGCTGAATGAGATGGGCGAAGCCCGCGATGATGTTGAGCCGCCGGAGGTTCCCGATCTTGATCGTCGAGGCTGGTGCGGCGGTCTCAAGGTTTGTGGACATGAGGCATCGTTGCACGCCGAGCAGGTCTTTAGGGCGATTTCCGGTGGAGGAGCGCGCGAGCCTGGATCAGCGCATGGGTTTCAGCGCGCCGACGACCTGACTCGGCTTGCCACGGCATGCGCCATTTCCTGCGTTCCGATCGTCCTGCTCTCCGCGTCGGCGATATCTCGGGTCCGCAGGCCGGCGTCCAGCGTCTCGGCAACAGCCCTCGTGATCGCCGCCGCTGGTCCCGGCATGCGCAGGGTCTCACCGAGCATGAAGGCCAATGACCGGATCATCCCGAGCGGATTCGCAACATCGCGACCAGCCAGCGAGCGCATCGGACCGTGGCCCGATTGGTGGATCGCAACACCAATCTCACCTACGACTGGCG
>JAULZL010000329.1:795-3291 GCA_032117355.1 Candidatus Nanopelagicales bacterium | reverse complement strand
AGTGCGCACGTCGGCGCACCTCATCCGGGATGCCCTGGCCGTAGCGCCGGTGCAGACCGACCTCGACCTCCTTGACCAGCCAGGACTCCTCTGACTCCCCCGGTGGCACGGGGAACTGCGGCATCAGGTTGGCCCCCTCGGCGAAGGAGACCTCGCATCGCTCGCCGATGAGCAGCGTGTTCGCACATGCCTCGGGTAGCTCGGACCACACCTGACGCATCTCTGCAGCGGTCTTCAGGTAGAAGTCCCGGGCATCGAACCGGAAGCGCTTGGGGTCATCCATCGTCGTGCGGGTGCCGATGCACAGCAGCACGTCGTGGGTGTCGGCATCGGAGGCGTGCACGTAATGAAGGTCGTTCGTCGCCACCAGGGGTAGATCGAGTGTTCGAGCAATTCGCAGCAGGTCTTCCCGGAATCGCCGCTCGACTTCGAGCCCGTGGTCCATCAGTTCGCAGAAGTAGTTTCCCGCCCCGAGGATGTCGCGGAAGTCGGCGGCCGCGGCCAGGGCCCGGTCGAACTGCCCCGCCTGGAGCCACCGGTTGACCTCCCCGCTCGGGCACCCGGTTGTACCGATCAGGCCGCTCCCGTAGACCTCCAGCAACTCTCGGTCGAAGCGCGGCTTGTGGTAGTAACCCTCGAGGCTTGCCCGGGAGGACAGCCGGAAGAGGTTGTGCATGCCCTCGGTGTTTTCCGCCCACAGGGTCATGTGCGTGTAGCCGTGCTTGCCGCGCCCGGCTGAAGGATCTTCCGGAGTGCCCTCATCGAAGCCACCACCGAAGTCGAAGGGCCGCCTCTCGAAGCGGCCCTGGGGTGCGTAGTAGCCCTCGATGCCGATGATCGGCTTGATGCCTCGCTGCGACGCCTTTTTGTAGAAGTCGTACGCCCCGTAGAGGTTTCCGTGATCAGTCATCGCGATCGCCGGCATGTCGAGCCGGACTGCTTGGTCGAGGAGGTCATCGAGCCGGGCTGCGCCGTCGAGCATGGAGTACTCGGTGTGGACGTGGAGGTGAACGAACTTATCCTCCGACGTCATTGCAACACCCTAACTTTCCGGTCAGATTCCCTCACGCAGACGCGCAAGTGCTCGCTGCAGATCCGCAGGGTAGTCACTCTCCACGACAATTCGCTGGCCCGTGGACGGCTGATCGAATCCCAGGCGTCGCGCGTGCAACCACTGCCGCTCCAGTCCCAGCCTCCTCGCGAGGACCGGGTCAGCGCCGTAGGTGAGGTCGCCGACGCACGGGTGCCGCAGGGCGGCAACGTGGACTCGGATTTGATGGGTGCGGCCGGTCTCCAGCCGGATCTCGACCAGGGAAGCATGGGCGAAGGCCTCGAGCGTCTCGTAGTGGGTGACACTCGGCTTGCCGCCATTGACAACCGCGAACCGGTAGTCATGAGTGGGATGACGGTCGATGGGCGCATCGATCGTGCCGCGCGTCGGATCGAGGAGGCCCTGGACGACCGCGTGGTACTCCTTGTCGACCGTGCGCTCCTTGAACTGCCGCTTCAGGCTTGAGTACGCCGACTCCCCCTTGGCCACCACCATCGCCCCGGACGTCCCGACGTCCAGCCGATGAACCACTCCCTGTCGCTCCGCAGCACCCGAGGTCGCGACCTGGAATCCAGCCGCCGCAAGGCCCCCGATCACGGTCGGGCCACTCCAGCCGGGGCTCGGGTGCGCCGCCACGCCGACCGGCTTGTCGACGACGACCAACTCATCGTCTTCGAACAGGATGCGCATCCCGGGCACCGGTTCGGGAGCGACAGCAACTGCCTCGGACGGTGGCTGCAGGGCCGCCATGTCGACCTGCATCATCGCATCGGCAGAGATTCGATCGCCCTTTCCGACGACTCGTCCGTCGATGCGCACGGCGCCCGACTCGACCAGTACGGCAGCGCGAGTCCGACTGAGACCCAGGAGCCGAGTCAAGGCGATATCGGCGCGCTCTCCGACGAGGCCGTCCGGTATCGGGATCAGTCTGTCGGTCATGAAGTGCCGGCCGCGACTCCGCGATAGTCGATGCCACGCAATGACAGCAGCACCATCAAGATCGCCGACCCCACGATGCACATGTCAGCGACGTTGAAGACCGGGAAGTTGGGAAAGGCGATGAAATCCACCACTGAGCCCATTCCGGGGCCAGGGGGTCGCGTGATCCGGTCGATGAGGTTCCCCAGCAGCCCACCGAGCAGCCCACCGAGTGCAACCGACCAGCCGATGCTGCCCAAACCGCGGGCAGTGCGCAGGATCACGACGGCCACGATCACTGCGAAGATCGAGAAGATCCAGGTGTAGCCCGTCCCGATGCTGAAGGCCGCCCCGGTGTTCTCCGTGTAGGTCAAGCGCAACCACGGGCCCAGCAGGTCGAGCGGACCCTCGCCCGACTGCATTCTCGGCAGCATCGTGTTGACCGCCCAGGCCTTCGTCAAACGGTCGAGGATCACCACCGTCACGGCGACCCCGATGAGGACCAGGACGCATCTATTCCGCTTGGA
>JAULZL010000329.1:0-785 GCA_032117355.1 Candidatus Nanopelagicales bacterium | reverse complement strand
GTTCGACCACCAGCGTCATTAGCGGGGGTCGGTTGTGACGGCACGAGTCGAACTCGAGCGAGCAGGCAGATCCATGTGACGGCGCGGGTCGAACTCGATACCGGAGCCAGTTGCCCTAGAGACGCTCCTCCGCCTGCTTGCACTGAAGGCAAAGGGTTGCCCGGGGAAAGGCCTGCAGGCGGAACTTGCCCACAGAGCGCCCGCAGGACTCACAGAGGCCGTACGAGCCGTCCTCAATTCGCTCGAGTGCGTGCTGCACCTGGAGCATCATCTCGCGGGCATTCTTCGCCAGCGACATCTCATGCTCACGCTCGAAAGTCTTGCTGCCAGCATCAGCCTGGTCGTCACCCGCGCCGTCCCCGGAGTCCCTGATCAGGTCTGCCAGGCCCGCTTCGGCGGTACGAAGTTCATCCTCGAGTCGCCCATACTCTTCCTGGAGCGCTCCCCGTACCGAGCGAAGCTCATCGCGCGTCCACGGAGTCTCGTCCTCTCGCACGGCGAGCGCTGGCTTCGGCTCCGCCTTCGGTTGCGGAAGGGGCTTGCCCAGTTGCGGGCCCGGGGCGATAGGGATGACCGCGACCGGCTCCGGCTTCGCCGGTGACGCCTTGGGTGCAACAGCCTTGGGGGTAGCAGCCTTTGAGGCCGGTGGCTTGGGTGAAATGGCGGGCGCTGGACTCGGGGGCGCCTTCTTCACGGCCTTCTTGGCCGGCGCCGCCTTCTTCGCAGCCTTCTTGACCGGCACCGCCTTCTTCACGGCGGCCTTTTTGACCGGCACCGCCTTCTTG
>JAULZL010000328.1:0-11889 GCA_032117355.1 Candidatus Nanopelagicales bacterium | reverse complement strand
CACTCGTGCTGCAGGCCGCCCCGATCAACCCGACGTGCGTCACCTCGGCTAATCCGATTGCCGAGTGCACGTCATCCACGACACCGGAGCCCGCAGGCTGGGCGAAGCCCTCGTACTCTGTGAAGTCATGGCCGCGGGCCACCGCCTACACACCTCAGCAGGTCGGCGTGAAGGATGGCTACAACACCATCCGTTGGGCCCCGACTGCAAAGTTGATTTGGGGCAGTGACCTAAAGCGAGACAACACGATCTTGTTCCGCGCGACCTTCGCCTGACCATCGGCCCATCGGGACGCCTCACCTGGGAGCAGGCGAAGTCGGTTTTCGCACAGGGAAGATAACCTTCGGCAATGACGACTGAGCCGCTGAGTTCCTTCCCGGCACCGCATGTCGCCGTCGACGTCGCGACTGTCACCGTGCTGCCCGATCAGCACCTGGCCGTCCTGCTGCACAAGCGAACGGGTGACCGCAGCGGCGAATGGGCACTGCCGGGCCGGTTCGTTCGGCCCCGCGAACGACTAGCCCAGGCCGTCGAGCTTGCGTTGCAGGAGAAGGTCGGCCTCAGCCCGAAGGTTCTCCGTGGCCGTCGGCCACGGCAGCTGCACCTTTTCGACGATCCCGACCGCGATGATCGCGGCTGGGTGCTCTCCGCGGCGCACCTGTTGGCCCTTCCATACGACCGACTGGGCCCGCACGTCGATTCAAGGCCGGACCTCGCCCTCGCGCCGGTCATCGACGGTCGGGTCAAGACTCCCGGTCGGCGGCGCTTGCCCTACGGCCAGGACGCAATCGTCCGCTTCGCACTCGAGGAGATGCGACTGCGATACGGCAAGGAGCCGGACCCAGAGCGGCTCCTGGAGGATGAACCATTCACCCTCGCCGAACTGATGGCCGTGCACCTCGCCGTCGGCGGCCACCCATGGCAGATCGATACGTTCCGCCGTCACATGCAGGCAGGGCTGGTCGAAACCGGCGAGTTGTCATCAGGTCGGCCCGGTCGGCCGGCCACGCTCTATCGACTCGCATAGGGACCTCAACCGCGATCCGCACTCCTCCACGAGGGTCAGGACCTGACGGCAAGTGCCGTCCGCCAATCTCGTCGTCGCGACCTCGCCGCTCGCCGATGTAGGCACCGGTGCAAACGGGGACCCACGAGAACCGGCACCTCAGGGGCGTTGCGCGGAGATTCACTCCACCCGAAGGAACTGCGCCCCTATGCTGATCGAACCCAGTTCTTCATCGAGGGCACTCGATCAATCCGGCCCAACCATGACCTCTACGCCCAGGAGCGGCGAGCATGATGCGACTGATCGACTCAGACGATGAAGTCATCACTGACCTTCTCGTCGGAACCCTGCAGTTGATTGCCGAAGCGGGCGGATGGTTTTCGCCACATGCTCGCATCGTGGCCCGCGAGGGCCAGTTGAACCTCACCTCCCAAGGAACCAGCGAAGATTCTCTGCTCAAAATCCCCCGCGAGGTCTTCGTCCGGGTTGATGAGGTGATCTGGAGCACCGATGCCGACCGACTACAGGTCATCGACGTCCCGGACGACTTCGGCGATCTCGAAACCGAGATGCTCTACCTTCAAATCGCCCTGCACAACCAGTGCGGGAAGTTGCCGTGGATGAGCCGGACGCATCCGTCTCTCGCACCTGACCTCTCCGATGAGGCAATCGACGCCACGCGCGCACTCGTGCCATCATTTCGGGCACCGCGGGCCGATGTCAGAGACGTCCTCTGGGCCAATCGATGCTTTCGACTGGGCCTGGAAGCGGACGCTACCCAAGCCAGGGTGCTCGTCCCCATCGTGGACCTGCTGAACCATCACACGGCAGGGGCATCCGGCAACTGGAACGACAACATCTTTACCGTGCCTGCATCACGGCCATTCGGTACTGATGAGTGCGCTCTCAACTATGGGATGCATCGAGATGCCTTGGAGACCGCGGTCGCGTACGGATTTGTCGACGACTCAGCCCAGATCGCTCACAGCACCGCGGTAAGCGTCGAGGTTCCCGGCATCGGCGAGGTTCGAGTCTCCGGCCACGGCAGGGCCAGCGACGGTTCGCTGCTTCCACTGACGAGCCAGGCTCACCCTGGTCACACCGTGCTTAACCGGCTGACCTTCAACGTCGATGGGGACGAACTGCTGCGGAGGCACGTGGCGGCCGCGACCGGCTGGTCACCCGAGGCAACCGATCTGGCCATCGACAAGGTCCGCGAGGCGAACCTCGCCCTGGTCGCAGACATGATGCAGGAGTGTGGTCGCCTTACGACTAGCCCTGCCGCGGGGATCCTCGAAGAGTCCGGGCGAGTGCACAGCACGATTCTGGGGTGGGAACGCAGTAACGTCCGATCATGACAACTGGGTGGGCGTACGTCCGAGCCGCCCACGCACCGCCAACCCTGGCCGTGACGGTCCTCATGACCCTATTCGCCTGGAGTATCGGCTGGCGTGGCTGGCCTCTGGCGTTGGCAGCCATAGCCGTACTCATCGGCCAGTTGTCTGTGGGCTGGAGCAACGACGCCCGGGACGCGTCCGCCGACGCTCGCTCGGGCCGTCAGGACAAGCCGACCGTGCGCAAGGAGGTCTCAGCCCGGGCCCTGTGGTTTGGTGCGGGAACAGCGTTGGCCGTGGCCAGTTTGCTGAGCTGGGCTGCGGCTGGCTGGGGGGCTGGGTCATTCCACGTCTTCGCCCTGCTGACTGCCTGGGCCTACAATCTCGCGCTGTCCCGCACTGCGTGGTCGTGGCTGCCATACGCCCTTGCCTTCGGGGCGATGCCTCTCTTCTTCTTCATCGGCCTGACCGGAGAACCAGGGCCCTGGTGGACGGTTGCGGTCTTCGCCATCGTTGCCGTCAGCGCGCACCTGGCGAATGCCCTACCGGATCTTGACTCTGATAAGTCGATTGACCTCGACGGGGCAGCGATCCGACTAGGCGCTCGCCGATCCACGTTTCTGTGCTGGCTACTGCTTGGCGTCGGGACGGCCACCCTGGTTGTAGTGGCCCTGAGCAGTGGCGCCTCGCCGTGGCCCCCGACGGTGCTAGCGGTCGGCTACCTGGGAGCGATCACCTTCGGCTCACTCTCTAGGCGTCGAGACTCGATGTTCCTAGCGCTGCTGGTCGTCGTGGTCCTCGACCTGATCGCCCTGATTGCCACGCCTGCGCTTTGACGGCGGGCTCGCCCGGCTCATCAGCTACTTCTTGACTGCCCTGCGTTCCATCTTCGGGATTCCGGGGGTCGTGTCGTTGATGCCCCAGCTGATGACAACCTCCGGTGAGATCCGAAAGCACTCGCCCTCGCCTCGCTTCTCGATTCTGGCGCTACCGATGACCTTGATTCCGCGGGGTGACCATGGATTCGTCGATGCGAGGTCGTCAACGACGACGGTGGCCCTCGGATTTGCCTGAATGTTGCGATACCTGAAAGTACGGCCGATGTCGAAGCCCGAAGTGACGATGTCATCCCCTTCAACCTCGAAGACGACGGGGGCCACATCCGGACGACCCGTCGGCGATGCGGTGGCGAAGCGCATGAGTGGCTGCTCGCGCAGGTATGCCAACTCAGCCTCAGTGAAAGCCATCATGACGTCCCTGCAATCCGCACGTTTCGTGTAAAGGATTCAGCTGGCATGGAGGTCCTGTCTTTCTCATAGATTCATGGTTACTTGTTGTGCCTGGCTTACTATCCGATACTAAGAAGGCCTTTGCAAGGGGGCACATCACCGTGCCTGAGGCACAGGGAGGTAACCATGGCTGGACCACGAGGGGCTATTGGCAAGGGAAACTCGGCGAATTCACCAGCGGGACTTGTTGCGGAGTGCACCAACTCCGACCACTGCCGGGTGGTCCGAGAGACATTCGATCGCGTCGGCGACAAGTGGAGCCTGCTCGTCATCACGATCCTCGCCGAGGGACCCCAGCGCTTCACCGCACTAAAGCTCGGCGCAAACGGCATCTCCCAGCGCATGCTGACCTTGACAGTCCGCAAACTCGAGCGCGATGGCCTCGTTGAGCGGACGGTCTTCCCCGAGGTTCCACCTCGCGTCGAATATGCACTAACAGCGCTCGGCGAGACTCTCATCGGCCCGGTGCGCTCACTCGCCGACTGGGCGGTCAGCCATAACGAGGCCATCACTGGCCATCAGCGGGAGTACGACAGCCGGAGGGTCTCCGGCGCCTAGTGCCCTGGGCCAACTGACACAGGTGTGCGGTCGCAATACCCTTGGGGGTATTCTCTGAATCCCCAACAACCCAGCCACCGCGAAGGATCGCCATGTGCCGCCAGACCAACTGCCGAGTGTGCAAGAAAGCGACCTGGGCTGGGTGTGGCCAGCACAAGGATCAAGTCCTTCGTGGGATTCCAAAGGATCAACGCTGCCACTGCACCGCTGCAGACAAGGCAGCCGCCAAGAAGGGGGGCTTCTTCGCTCGACTTCTCGGCGGCTGACTTTCGTCAATTCCTGCTACTGGACGAGAACATCCACTCGACGATTGCGCCAATCCCCTGGATTGGTTGCCTCCGAGTACGCGGGCCTGAGTTCACCCTGAGGCGACTGCTCATTGAAGATCGCGTCCTCGAAGTTCTTCTCGATCCAGTCGTGAACGTTTCGCGCCCGATCCTCGCTGAGCAAGCGGTTGTACTGAATCGAACCGCGAGTGTCGGTGTGGCCGATCACGTATACCGAGCCGATGCCGAGAGCCTTCACATCGCGCACCATCTTGCGAAGAGTGCGCACGGACTTCTTCGTCAGCTTGCCACTGGCCGAATCGAAGTAAACCGCAGCCAACCTCGTCCCGCTTGGACGCGCCCAACCAGTTCCCTTCGCAACATTCTTCGACGCACCATCCGACTTCACAGCCGAGACGACGTAGGAACGCGATCGGCGGTTTTGAGCCGGCACGATGCAACTGGTGTAGACGGTCATGCAGACCGTCTCGCCACCGGACGACACCTCGTAGTACTGGGTGCCCACCTCCTGCTTCCAGTTCAGCCCAACCTCGCTATCCATCCCGACAACGACAACCTCGCCGCTCCTCGGAGCGAAACCTCGCGGCAGGTCAGCAGCTCGTTGATCGGGCACCACCTTCGGACTTGGGCCAGCGACCTGCACTTCGATGGTCTGCTGAATCGGCGTTGTAGAGCCAACAGGGCAAGCCACATCTCCGTCAGCGGTTGTCGTGCACTGGCTCTTCTCGTAGCCGTTCACGAGGATGGTGACCTTGCCGGTGAAGCCAATCGGGACGGTGATCTTCAATTGCCCCTTGTCATCAATCGCTACGTCACCTGGGCCCTTGTTCACCACCTTGGTGACAACGACGGGGGTGTTGTCCCCCGTGGTCAGCGGGACCGTGACGGTGGGCAGAGGTGCCACCGATTGATTGGTCGTCCCTGCCGTCGTCGTGGTTGCTGGTGGCGCCAGCGGTCCGCTGGCAACGGGCCTGATCCCGTTCCCGGAATTGCCGCCCCCAGAGTTGCCATTGCCTCCGGCCGAGCTGCTGCTATTTCCACCCGAGTTTCCACCCGCTCCACCGGAACTACCGCCACCGGATCCAGCGCCGGGATTCGCCGTCCAGTTCGCGTAGAGGGTGACGTTGCTCGCAGGCATGGTGAACGACGCGGACGACGCATATGACGTCCCTGAACCATTCGAGGCCGTATTCCACCCAGCAAAGGTGTAACCCGATCGCGTCGGCACAGTAGCCGAGACAGTAAACGTCGCACCGGTCAACGCCGAACCATCTGCCGGCGCACCCGAACCCCCATTTGAGTCATACATCACCGTCCTGGCAACTGCGGTCCACTTCGCGTACAAAGTCAGGTCAGCATTGAAGGCGTAGGACGCACCATTCGCGTACGACGTACCCGAACCATCCGATGCCGTAGCCCACCCGGCGAAGGTGTAGCCCGCCCGAGTGAACGAATTCGACGTCAACGCGGTTGACGACGTCCCCGACTGGGTCGCCATCGAACCTGAACCACCATTGGCATTGAAGGTGACCGCGTAAGTGATCGGCACCCACTTCGCATAGAGGGTGACGTTGCTCGCCGGCATAGTGAACGTCGCGGAGGACGCATACGACGTGCCCGATCCATTCGATGCCGTGTTCCACCCGGCGAACGTGTAACCCGCCCGCGTCGGCACAGTCCCCGAGACAGTAAACGTGGTGTCCGTATTCGCAGTCCCACCAGTCGGCGAACCTGATCCGCCGTTATCGTCGTAAGTCACCGAGTTCGAGACAGCGGTCCACTTCGCAAACAAGGTTGCGTCCGCATTGAACGGATACGTCGCCCCGTCGGCAAACGACGTACCCGAACCATCCGACGCCGTGGACCACCCAGCGAAGCTGTAGCCGGCACGAGTGAACGAATTCGACGTTAGCGCAGTTGATGACGTAGCCGCCTGGGCAGCCATGGAACCTGAACCACCGTTCGTGTTGAACGTGACCGAGTAGGTACCGGCCGCAGCTGTAGTGAAACTGAGGATGCTGCCGTAGAGAACCCCCTCAGTGTCGGCTCCATAGTTCGACACGCCGACCACGCGGTAGTAGTAGGTCGTACTCGGGGCGAGGCCGGTCAAGGGAGTGCCAACTGAGACCGTGGCCGAGGTAATCATGTCAACGTCGTTGTCGGTTGCCGCGGAAATCGTGGTCGCTGAGGGGGACAACAATGAACTGGAGGTTCCGTACTCAAACTGCCAGCGAACCCCAACGGTTCCCGCTTTGATCGTGCCGTTCAGAGTCGCCCCGGTCGAACCGAGGCTCGTCGCTGCAACAGTGGTCGCCGTAACCAGGGTGTCAGAGGTCGTGATGTTGGAGGTGCTAAAGGTGCCGCCAAGGGCCGCAAGCGTTGCGACATCCTCATTCGCCTGTTGCTCATTGAGATCGGCCACGATCTGGCTATCGTCTAGCCCGTAGGCCGTCTGATCTGCTGCGCTGAGCCCACTTCGAGCGGCAACCTGGACGTTGTAGAACTGCAGTGCAGTCATCCGCGAGCAGAGCCCGGCATTGGCCCCAGCCGGGAAGAAGGCCGTGCCGGAGGCATCCCAGTTCATGTCGATGGAATTGGCACCGTTGTAGGGCGTGCCCGCAGCATCCCCACCGGGAATGATGTCCCCCCAATCCCGGTCGGCGCTTCCCGCCATCTTGTAGTAGCCGGCCGCGGTGTTGAAGACTCCGCCGGTGTGGTCCTTGTGACCGCTATTTCGAGTGATAGAACTCTGGCTGACAGTGATCAGGCGGTATGGGTTGGTCACGCTTCGGGTGCGATGGCAGATGGTGACCTTGCTAGACGCGGCCGAAGCCTCGGACGTCCACGACGACGGGAGGATTCCAGAGCTCGGGATGAGCGAAAGGCCGAGGCCCAGTGCGAGAGCCCCGGCGGCAATCAACCCGATCGCCGACCTCAGCGACCTACTCCGTGAATGTCTTCCTCGATCCATCCGCAACGAACGACCCTCCTGCTTAACCAGCCTTGCGGTGTCGGTTATAGCACTTCTGGCTTTTTGACGCAAAGACCTTGGAAACGGTTCCCCAGCAGGGCGTCGACAATTCCGGCCCCAAGGCGGCCATCGAAACGATCACATGTCAGGACGACGGGCTGTCTCTCACTTTCGCCCGACTCCTTGGCGGCTGAACCAGATCAGCGTCAGGTATCCGACAGTCCTGCGCCGGGTTGGCAGGCATCGCGGAGTCAACTTGTCGATTCGAGATATACGGCCGTCATCGTCGTGCATTTCGGTCGTGCCTGACCCATTGGCCAGAGCGTCACCTCACCCAACGGCGACACAGGGGCGCTCGGTAGCGATGCGCCGCAGAGTCAACCTCAAAAACTCGCCCGTGCAGACATGAAACTGCGGGATTGATCTCGTGGTCCAGCTCGCCAACATCGTCGTCCTGTTGATGACAGAGGCCATCTCTGCAGCACTCTCGCTGATTGCAGCGCCGTGATTGCACAGAAGGCACATCAGGCATACTCGAGCGGGACTAATTCAGCGGCCGCTGAATGCCTTCCCGGCGAGGTCCGCCGAGCAGCGGCACTGTTACTACGTCGAATGGCAGGATCCATGCCAGGGGAAGGAAGTTCGGGAGAAGCTCGGCCCCATAGCCCTGGGCAAAGTCGAGGTGCACTCGGCTCACAATCAAATCGCGGTCGATTTCTGGATTGGCAGCGATGGATGCTTCGGTGAAGGCTGCTTCCGCCGCATCAGTCGCCGCCTGCAGCACCGGTTCACGCCAGCCCACACGCAACTGTTCGAGGGCGAGACTGCGGCCGCGCTGGTGCTCGGGCCGCATGTACTCCCGCCAGAGCACCGCATCTGCGCGGCCTGGGCCAAGTCGACGTGCGAGCGCAGCGAACATGTCGGCGTTCTCCTGAATCGCTGCCTCATGACGCCACGCAGTCGCAGCCATGAACAAATCGAGCTTGTTCTTGTGCCGGGCATAGATGAGCCCCTGTGTGACTCCGACCGCCGCCACGATCCGGGCAAGCGTGGATGCTGCGTATCCGTGATCAGCGACTTCGATGAGCGTCCCCCGAAGGAGTGCCTCATAGGCGTCGACCGCTTCAGTCTCGAATTCGAGTTTCATCTGCGGGGATTCGACCTCCGGCAACGTGGAAGGCTTGCTGGGATTCGCGAGTGCGCGCGCGATATCTCCGACAAGCGGCGAGAGGTTCACTGATGCGGCCCCAGGCCGCCGGCACGCAAGCAGCAGACCAAGGGCTGTCACTACGACGTAGGCAACCTGGGCTGCCTGCACTTGATTCTGGGGAGGACCAGCGGGATCAAGTACTAGCCGGTCACCCAGTGCATGCTGAACATCGATGGCGATGGCATCTCGAAGTTCGCCATCGAACGTGGCCGCGCACAGAATCTCCAGCGCTGCCGAGAGCATGGCGTCGGGTCGCAGAAACTGATCGACCCCGGCGATCGCTACCGCAAGATCCTGGCCGGACCTAGCAACTCCAGGGACAAGAGCATCGACGAGCTCGACGATGCCGGACATGACCGCAGCACCTGGCCCGTCCATCCAGACAGCCACTGCCACACTCGATCTGGATCCGAATCTGTCGTCCATGGCACGTGATGTCATCCCAACACGCTTGGCCACCGCGTGCAGGTTCACCGCATCCCAGCCTTGGTCGACGGTCATCGCGCGAGCCGCATCGAGGAGGACGCGGTCGGTGACTTCTGCTCGTCTAGAACGAGCCCTCCGACCGGCGTGCACCTCGTTTGTCATGCTCCTGATGCCCCTGTCCTGTCATCAACCGCCAAATTCTAGAAGCACCACTGCACGTCACGGACACGACCCGGGTGATTGGCCGCGGCTTGGGTTGACGAGTTTGGCGATGGCGACTCGTGCGGGGCGCCGGTTCTCTCGATGGACGAGGCCCCCGAGCATGAGCACATGGCGGCCCGGCAAACCTTCGTCGGTGAGGTGTTAGGTCAGTCTGGCGGAGTAGCGCTGCCGTGCGGCCTCGCCGGAAGTGCCAACGAAGTGCCCGATAGCAGCCCAGGACATGCCGGACTTGCGGGCGGCCGTGACCGCGGCGATCAGGTGGCGCTCGGCCGTGCCACGCGAAACCACCGCTCCGCGGAGAAGCGAGATGACCCGCGGATCATGTTTGTCGGCCTCGAGAGGGGGGCAGTTCTCGAAAACAGCCTCGAGTTGATTGGCGTGCTGGACGATCTCATCGGCGGTGCGTGGCATGTCCACTCCCCAGTAGTTCTTCTCGCGTGAAACCCTGGCCCAGGACTGAGGCTGTGCCTTCGATTCGCGAGTCGCGAATCGAAGGCACAGCACCCTTGATAGGAGCAGCTGCAGCGGGCGGATGCAAGGTCCACATGGATTAGCAGCCGGCTTGGTAGGTGACGGTTACGTTGACCCGGCGAGCGGTGGCTCCCGGACCGGCGATGCCGTCACCTCGCACGACGAACGACCCGGTAAGGCCGCGACTGCGTAGGTAGGCCGCCACATTGCGGGCCCGCTGCGTCGACAGTGACTGGTCGTTGCTCGTGGTCGGGGTCTGCTGGACGAATCCGATCGCCACCGTCCGCACGCCATTGCGCGCTGCCCGCTTGACCAGAGCGTCGAGCTTCGCCTTGCCCAACGGCGATATCACCGGCGACATTGGATCGAAGAACACGTTCGCGCGCTCCGACTTCGTCACCACTGTCCGGCCACGCTTCACCAGGATCCCCAGCGACAGGCTGCGCACCGCACCCGACGGCGCGAACCCATTGGCCTGAAGCGTCTGGCTGCCGGCCAGCACCCCCGCCGGGATCGGCAACGAGCCCTGGTAAGCGCCTGTCCCGTCCGCGGTCAGCGTGCCGATATACGTAGCGGGAAGGATGTACATCTTCACCGGCGAGTTCGCCCTGAACCCATTGCCCGACGAGATAGCCAACGGCTCGCGCAGGACGCACTTGGCAAAACGGCTGGACGCGACTGCCAACACCGCAGAACGCGCCGCCGTCTGCCGCGACTGCAGGATGAGCGCATTCTTCGGCGTCAACCCCAGCGGATCAGCATCGTCGCCCACCCCGGAAAGTTTCATGAAGAAGTCCGGGCCGGTCACCTCCAGCGACGTCCCACCCCTCGGGGCATTCGGAGCGACCGTCACCGGAACCGGCTTGCCGTCCACCAGGTACACAGAGCCACCCTGCGGCACCCCGGACGGCGGGATATTCGGATTCACCGGATTCGGGATCGGATCAAGATTCGCCGACGGAGCAGGCGACGGCGTCGCACTCACCGACACCGAAGGCGTCGGAGACGGCGTCGGCTCCGAAGCCGACCCGCCACCGCCACCACCGCCGCCACCGCCACCCCCACCGGGGCAGGTGGGCATGCCGGTGGCAAACCAGGTCAGCGTCGGGTACGAACCATCAGCAAGGGTCCACGTCGATGATGACCAGCCGGTGTAGGTCGCTGCGAGCTTCATATCCGCGGTGGTCTTTCCAGTCAGATTCGCATCGGCCGCACCCGGAGTCGACGTGTTGTCTGCGGTGAGGATTCCTGTCGCCGGAGTCGGATTATCATCGCTGTTGAAGAAGTTCTTTCCGTTGTAGGTGCTCGATTGACTGTAGCCAATGAACCCTGAGTTGACCCCTGATGCCGCCACCGTGATTCCCGTGCCGTCACTCGCACCCGTGGCACTGAAGACGTATGGTCCGGAGCCGCTCACAAGGACTGCGCCGGTTCCGATCGATCCGGTGCCGCCACTGCCCGAGATGCTCAGGCCAAGCAGGGGGCTTCTCACAAAGTCGAAGGTCAAGGTCGGGGTCGCGGGGGCAGAGGTCACGCTGCCTACTCCAACAATGCCTCCGCCAGTTGCGACGCCGGTCGCGTAGGAGTTCTCAATGGTGGCACCGTTTGCATGGGCGATCAGGCTCGCGGCGGCATAGTCGCCCTTGCCCGTATTCTGCGAGGAAGTGGCCGTTGCCGTCGTGGCGACCTGAGCGTACGAATTGCTCATCGAGCCCTTGAAGTGTCCGAAGAGTCCGCCAACCTGCCTCGTGCCTGAGACCGTCCCCGACGCATAGCTCTCGGTGACCACGGTTCCGGCACCCATGGGGTTTCCGAAGAGCCCCCAACGTAGTCCTTCGTGCCCGCCACGCTGCCGGTGAACGAGACATGGTTCGCGGTCAAGTTTGCGTGGTAGGGATCGCCCATCACACCGCCCACATACGAGTTGGAGCCCGAGACCGAGCCGCTGACGACGACCCCGTCAAGGGTGACGCCGACCCCACCTACGTTGCTGGCAGTTCCCGCTGCAAGTGCGCCCGTACTGCCGGGCGAGGTGACGCTTGCGGACGTGAGCTTGAGGTTCTTGACGACAGAGCCTCCTCTGAGGTACCCAAAAAGCCCTCCGTTCACGCCGGC
>JAULZL010000327.1:0-1694 GCA_032117355.1 Candidatus Nanopelagicales bacterium | reverse complement strand
TGCCTCGGATACCAGAGCCAGAAGGGGGCTAACGGTGCTGTTCCAGGTGCCCTTGTAGTCCTCGCCGTACCGGTCGGTGAGGCGTTCCACGGTTACGGCCCACTCATGCATGAAGGGGGTGCGCAGTTGCATCTCGATGGTCCGGCCGTGGTATTCCATGATGATGTGAACTCCCCGATACCCCGACCTCCTTGGACTAGTGATGTAGTCACTCACGGCGATGAACTCCCGCACCTTCGTCGGGCGTGCCTCTAGGCAGCGTTGGACGGCGCGAATCCCGGCGATCGAAGGCAGCACGGCTCGGCACCCTCCTATGTCCTGCATGCGGGACAGGGCCAAGGTCGGCTCACGTACAAGCTTGTCGACAATGGTGGGGACCCGCTTCAGCCGCTGCGACACCTGAACCGGGAGTCCCTCGGAGTTGACCACCGAGCGCAGGCCCATCGTGGCCGCTTGGAGAGGTCTCGCGTGCAGGGCTCGGAAGGCGACGAGGGTGTCAAGCGATGCACGAAGTTGCTCAGCATCCTCCCCCTCGCCTCTGACGTGACGTCGAATGCGCTGACCGGCGCGGTTGACCTGGGAGGCCGTTAGTCACGCTTCAGCCCAGCCTACGAAGCCTGATGCGCGGAGGTCCTCGTCAGCATGCACGTGTCCGCCATCGCGCTGTAGCGTCGGTGAGGGCGGCACTGTGGGCACTCCCATCTGGATACGAACGGGCATGACTGTCGGTGCACTTCACGCAGGAAGGCCTTGGACCTTGCACGGCTCGGCGTGCATCGCGCGGGTTAAGGCACGATGGGATGTGGCGTCGCATCGTGAGCCAGACACACCAGACGTTCACCCTCCTGGCGCAGAGGGATCAGGTAGTCCCGGCGCGCCCTGTTGGTGACAGTCTTACGGCCAGCTGCCGAATTCAACTGATGACGACGGTGTGATCCGCCTGCTCCTGGGCGCCAATCCGGTCGAGGATGGCCTCGTCCGTGGTCGTCGTCATGACGATCGAGCCGTCGACGGCCAGCGGTACAGCCAGCGCCCACCACCAGCCATCGGCCGCGAGCGGATCCGTGCAGCCAACCACGGTGCGCGTTCCTCGGGTGATGCCGGCGGGCACGGGCACCTCAACCTCTGCGGCGGCGACGGCTGGGTCGGGCGAGTAGAGATCCGGTTGCGCCCGGACGATGGCGGTGGCGTCCACGCAGCCAACCGGAAGAGCCCCGATGATCGGCAGGCCCAAGGGATGGAGCGAAACCACCAGCACCTCCTCCAGGCTGTCGGCCGCACATGCTGCTGCATCCTGCTCGGTGCACACCACTAGATCCATCTGCCCCGGGTCGCCGTAGGGAAGAACCGTGACCCCCGCCGCTGCGCACCCCGCCCACCACAGGCTGCGTTGCCAGTGCCAGGGGAGATGCAGACCGATCTGTGCGGTCGGTTCGAGGTCGAGTTCCAGCGTGAGCGCGTTCGCGATCTTTGCAACCGCATTTTGGACGGAGATGGCGGACAGTTCGGTCCGCTCGCCGGTGGCCGCGTCGAGGTAGGTCACCAGCGGGCTGGTGCGGCGCGAGGAAGTGGTCAGGGCGGTCCATGGTTTCAGCGGGTGCAACGGGCCGGTCTGATTGCCTGTTTGGGCACCCGCTTGGGTACTCGGCTGGTCGTCAGGTGCCTGGTCCTGTCCACTGTTGACCACGTCGACA
>JAULZL010000326.1:0-7257 GCA_032117355.1 Candidatus Nanopelagicales bacterium | reverse complement strand
TGCCTACCTGCTGGAGCATGGCGTTGAGCGAGCGGACTTCAACTCCTACGGCTCCCGACGTGGGAATCATGAGGTGATGATTCGCGGCACCTTCGCGAATATCCGACTGCGTAACCTGATGCTGCACGGGGTCGAGGGCGGATTTACCGTTGACTTCACCACCCCGGACGCACTGACCGTGCCGGTGTACGACGCCGCCATGGCCTATGCCAAGCACGGCACCCCGCTGGTGATCCTGGCCGGCAAGGAGTACGGGTCCGGCTCAAGTCGTGACTGGGCGGCCAAGGGCACTGCGCTGCTGGGCGTCAAGGCCGTGATCGCCGAGTCCTATGAGCGCATCCACCGGTCGAACCTGATCGGCATGGGAGTCCTGCCCTTGCAGTTCCATCCGGGGGTCAATGCAGAGTCACTTGGGCTGCAGGGGGATGAGGTCTTCACAATCGCCGGAATCGACGAGCTCAATGAGGGCCGGACACCCAGTTATGTCCCGGTGGAGGCCGTCGCGGCGGATGGCCGCACCGTTGAGTTCACCGCCATCGTCCGGATCGATACACCGGGGGAGGCCGAGTACTACCGGCACGGCGGCATCCTGCAGTACGTCCTGCGGTCGTTGATCTAGGCCCCATGGCATCAGGCTCGTCTGCTCCGCTTGGCTGGCCCAAGGACCTGCCACCGCCGGTCTCGGCTGCTTTCGAGGATCGGGTGGTGGGTTGGCTGCTGGATCGGGCCCCGGGGGAGGTGCGGACGTCCCGCCTGCGCGCCTACCCCGTCGCCCTGGCTACCTACGTGGAGCACCACGTAGCAGGGTGCCTCTCCGCTACTCGACGGGCATATGGCCAGGCCCGGGTTGAGTTGGGTTCCCTCATGGAGGCAGCCGACCTGCAGGTCGTCCAGCAGGCCCTGGAGGCAGAGGGGGCCCGGCTACTACAGGTGGAGCGGGAGGTTCGGCTGGTCGCGCGGGCCGTTAGAGGAGAACCGGCCTAGACTGACCCAACCATCTGGAAGGGATTGCACGTGAGCCTGCTAACCCGGATCCGCGACCCTCGCGACGTGCGCGCCCTGCCGGCGGATCAACTCCCGCAATTGGCGCAGGAGATCCGAGGCTTCCTGGTCGAGAAGGTTTCGGCGACTGGTGGCCACCTCGGCCCGAATCTCGGCGTCGTCGAGTTGACCATCGCCCTGCACCGGGTCTTCCAGTCCCCCCAGGACGTCATCGTCTGGGATACCGGCCACCAGGCCTACGTCCACAAGATCCTCACCGGCCGTGCGGACGGCTTCGATCAACTGCGCCAGCGCGGTGGCCTATCCGGTTACCCGAGCCGGATCGAGAGCGACCACGACGTGATCGAAAACTCACATGCCTCGACCTCACTCGCCTATGCGGATGGTCTTGCCAAGGCCTGGGAGCAGCGTGGGCTGCTCGGCCACCAGCACGTCGTCGCCGTGATCGGCGATGGTGGACTCACCGGTGGAATGGCCTGGGAGGCGCTCAACAACATCGCCGGCTCGCAGCGCCAGGTGGTAATCGTGGTCAATGACAACGAGCGCTCCTACTCGCCGACAATCGGCGGCCTTGCCCACCATCTTTCGACGCTGCGCACGACCCAGGGCTATGAGCGCTTCATGAACTGGGGAAAGCGAGTCCTCAATCGCACCCCGTTCATCGGCCATCCCATCTACGGCGCCCTGCACGGCATGAAGAAGGGCCTGAAAGATATCGTCGCGCCGCAGGGGATGTTCGAGGATCTTGGCTTGAAGTACGTCGGCCCGGTCGATGGCCACGACGTTCTTGAGATGGAGCACGCCCTCAGGCGAGCCAAGGAGTTCGACGGCCCGGTCATCGTCCACGCCATCACGGAGAAGGGCCGCGGCTACGCGCCTGCGGAGCGCGACGAGGCCGACAGATTCCACGGGGTCGGCATCATCGACCCCGATACAGGCAAGCCCCTCACCGCTGGCGGGCCGACGTGGACGGGTGCCTTCGCCGACGAACTGGTGCGGATCGGCCACGATCGCCCCGATGTAATCGCGATCACTGCCGCCATGCTTGGCCCGACCGGCCTCGACCGGTTCGCGAAGTCCTTCCCCTCGCGAACGTACGACGTCGGGATCGCTGAGCAGCATGCGGCAACGAGTGCTGCGGTGCTGGCCTACGGTGGCCTCCACCCAGTCGTCGCGCTCTACGCGACCTTCCTGAACCGGGCCTTCGACCAGGTCCTGATGGATTGCGCCCTGCATCGCGCCGGGGTGACCTTCGTCCTTGATCGCGCCGGTGTCACCGGCGACGACGGGCCCAGTCATAACGGCATGTGGGATATGTCCATGCTCCAGGTGGTGCCGGGGCTTCGGATCGCCGCTCCGCGCGATGAGCCAACCCTGCGACGAGCACTCCGCGAGGCGGTTGACGTCCACGATGCGCCCACCGTCGTGCGCTTCCCCAAGGGTGCACTCGGCCCGCTCATCCCGGCAACATCGACTGACGATGGCCTAGACGTGCTTGTCGACGTCGACTCCCCCCCGGATGTCCTGATCATCAGCATCGGAGCCTTCGCTTCGATGTCGATCGATGTCGCGGAGCGACTTCGGGCGCAGGGGATCGGCGCCAGGGTGGTCGATCCGCGCTGGGTCAAGCCACTGCCGACCGCGATCGTCGATGAGAGCAGGCGCGTGCGGATGGTGGTCGTCATCGAGGACGGCATTCGAACCGGTGGCGTTGGAGCCGCGGTCAGCCAACTCCTTCGGGACAGTGATGTCGACGTCCCCGTTCGCAATATCGGCATCCCGGAAAAGTTTCTCGACCAGGGGAAGCGCGCCGAGGTGCTCAGCGACTGCGGGCTCACCGCCCAGGACATCTCCCGCCAGGTCGTCGAAGCGGTGGCACGCAGCCAGGCCAATGAGCCCGGTCGCACGACGGAGCAAGCCCGC
Source organism: Candidatus Nanopelagicales bacterium (assembly GCA_032117355.1). Taxonomy (GTDB): domain Bacteria; phylum Actinomycetota; class Actinomycetes; order S36-B12; family S36-B12; genus REEB460. The sequence continues at coordinate 4,332 of JAULZL010000326.1, read as the reverse complement.
CCCTAATCCGCGCAGAACGCCCAATCCGAGTTGAAGCGAATCGGCCCGGTTGCCACCACGATGGTGATGGCAACCGGGCCGATTGATCTTTGCTGTCAGGCCGGGACGCTCGCGACTCCCGGTGCCAGGAAGCGCCTGCCGGTGGCTCGCTCCGAGGCCCCCGTCCGGTCCAGATAGGGAGTCAGGCCACCGAGTGCGAAGGGCCAGCCCGCGCCGGTGATCATGCACAGGTCGATGTCCTGTGGCTCGCTGACCACACCCTCGTCCAGCATCAGCCGTGCTTCCTGAGCCATGGCATCGAGTGCCCGAGTGCGGACCTGCTCCTCGGTGAGGACCTCGGTGCCCTGGACGAAGAGCGCGGCGACCTCCGGGTCGACGAACGGCTTCCCCTGGGCATCCCAGGAATAGACGCCGACCTTGCCCGCTGCCACGAGGCGACCGAGGTTCTCGGATACACCGAAGCGATCCGGGTATGCCTCGTGCATCGTCTCCGACACGTGGTACGCCACGGCAGGGCCGACGAGCTGCAGCAGGACGAACGGGCTCATCGGCAGGCCGAGCGGCTCCAGGGCCCGATCGGCAACCTCGAAGGGCGTCCCTTCGTCGACGGCCCGGGTCACCTCGCCGAGGAAGCGGGTCAGCAACCTGTTGACCACGAACGCAGGAGCGTCCTTGACCAGGACGCAGGACTTCTTCAGCTGCTTGCCGATGGCAAAGGCAGTTGCCAGGGTCGCATCGTCGGTGTCCTTGGCCCGGGCGATCTCGAGCAGGGGCATGACGGCAACCGGATTGAAGAAGTGGAAGCCGACCACCCGCTCCGGGTGTGCCAGGCCCTCCGCCATCGCGGTAACCGATAGGGATGAGGTGTTCGTTGCCAGTACGCAAGTGTCGCGAACGACAGCCTCGACCTCGCGGAATACCTGCTGCTTGACTTCGAGATTCTCGAAGACCGCCTCGATCACGAAGTCGGCCTGGGCGAATGCGGACTTGTTGGTGCTCCCGGTGACGAGTGCCTTGAGTCGATTCCCCTTGTCGGCTGACATGCGTCCCTTGGCTACGACGCCGTCGATCTCGTTGCGAACGTAGGCAAGGCCCTTGTCGATCCGTTCCTGGTCGAGGTCGGTCATGACGACTGGCACCTGGAGTTGACGAGCGAAGAGCAGGGCTAGCTGGCTAGCCATCAGCCCGGCACCGACGATGCCGACGGTGGTGACGGGTCGTGCCAGGGACTTATCCGGAACGCCAACCGGCTTCTTAGCCCGCTTCTGCACCAGGTCGAAGGCGTAGAGCGACGCACGCAGGTCGTCGCCCATGACCAGATCCGCAAGGGCCTCGTCCTCTGCGGCAAAGCCCTCATCGCGTGAACGGTCCTTCGCCCCGCCGATCAGGTCAAGGGCAACGTACGGGGCCGGCGTGGCTCCGTGCAGGCGGCTGTCGACAGAGATCCGAGCCGCTGCGACGATTTCGTCCCAGTTGGATCGATCGATGGCCGGTCGTTCCACCGTTACCGCGCCGGTGATGACACCCGCCGCCCATTGCAGCGACCGCTCCAGGAAGTCGGCGGGCTCGAGTAGCAGGTCGAACATGCCCAACTTGTGGGCCGCTGAGGGCCGCAATTGCTTGTTCTGTGCCATCGAATTGGCGACGATCACCTCGATGGCCTTGCCCGGGCCGATCAGATTGGGCAGCAGCCAGGTTCCGCCCCAGCCCGGGATGAGGCCGAGGAAGACTTCCGGTAGCGAAAGCGCCGCCGCGTCGCTGGAGAGCGTCCGGTAGGTGCAGTGCAGGGCGAGTTCCAGGCCGCCTCCCATGGCGGCCCCGTTCACGAAGGCGAAGCTCGGGATGTCCAGTTCGCCAAAGCGACGCAGGACATTGTGGCCGAGCTGGGCGACCTGCAGGATCTGCTGACGATCAGTCACCTGGCCGACTGCGCTGAGGTCAGCGCCCACCGCGAAGACGAAGGGCTTGCCCGTGACGCCAACTCCGACGAGGCCGGGGGTCTGGGCAACCTGGTCCACAGCAGCGTCCAGTGAGGCCAAACCGCCGGGGCCAAAGGTCGATGGCCGGGTGTGGTCCCGGTCGTTGTCCAGGGTGATGAGGGCAAAGGTCCCCGCGTTGTGCGGCAGGTCGATCATCCGCACCCGTGCGTGGGTGATCACCTCCTGCGGCATGTCGGTGGAACCAGCCGTCTCAGTCGTCGTCATGCCGCACTCCCCACGTGGTTGAGGTTCTCCCAGATCACGGTGCCGCCCATACCCAGGCCGATGCACATGGTCGTGATCCCGAACCGAGCATTCGGATTGACCTCGAAGTCCCGAGCGAGGTACTGCATCAGGCGGATGCCGCTGCAGGCCAGCGGATGGCCCACCGCGATTGCTCCGCCCATCGGGTTCACCCGCGGGTCGTCGTCCTCGATTCCGAAGTGATCGAGAAAGGCCAGTACCTGGACGGCGAAAGCCTCGTTGATCTCGAACAGGTCGATGTCGTCGATGGACATCCCAGCCCGATCGAGTGCCTTGATGGTGCTGGGGACCGGCCCGACGCCCATGACCTCGGGCTCAACCCCGGCAAAGGCGAAGCCCACCATGCGCATGCGCTTGGCCAGCCCCAATTCGTCGGCGGTCTCCTCCGAGGCGAGCACGCAGGCAGTGGCCCCGTCGGTCAGGCCCGAACTGTTGCCAGCCGTCACCCGGCCATGCGGACGGAAGGGGGTCTTCAGGGTGGCGAGGCCTTCCATGGACGTGCCCGGACGTGGCATCTCGTCAGCGGTCATCAGGCCCCAGCCCTCGGCGCTGATGCGCGCCGCAACCGGGACGAGGTCCGTCTGGATCAGGCCATTGGCGTAGGCCTTGGCGGTCTTCTCCTGGGAGCCGACTGCGAAGGCATCCGCTCGGTCCTTGGTGAGGTGGGGGAAGCGGTCATGGAGGTTCTCCGCTGTCGCACCCATCGACAGGGCTTCAGGATTCACCAGTCGCTCGGACAGGAAACGGGGATTGGGATCGACTCCTTCGCCCATCGGGTGACGGGTCATGTGCTCAACGCCGCCGGCGACGGCGACGTCGTAGGCACCGGCCATTACGCCGGATGCCACCGTGGTGACGGCAGTCATTGCCCCGGCGCACATCCGGTCGATCGAGTAGCCCGGGACAGAGCGGGGCAGCCCGGCGAGAATGCCCGCTGATCGCCCGATCGTCATGCCCTGATCGCCGATCTGGGTGGTGGCGGCAATGGCCACCTCATCGATCCGCTCGCTCGGCAGGGAGGGATTGCGGCGAAGAACCTCGCGGATCACCTTCACCACGAGGTCGTCGGCCCGGGTCTCCCGGTAGGCGCCGCCTGCCTTGCCGAACGGGGTCCGTGCCCCGTCCACGTACACCACTTCACGAATCGGTCTGGCCATCGTCTCCCACCCTCATATCCCAATGATGTGGCGATATTACTGGCCGGTAACTACGGTGCCAGCGCTGGCCGGGCGGTGCAGCGGAGATCTACTCCTGATCGGGGGGCGCCTCAGGGCGCTCGAGTGCTGATTCGGCCAGGGCCGCGACCAGCACGGGTGCCGCAAGCTCAACCTGCCAGGGCCGAGCCCCGGCGCGAGTGAGAATCTCCTGCACGGCCACCTGGTCGGCAGCCGGGGGATCCCAGCACACTCGGCGGACGAGGTCGGGACTGATGAGGTTCTCCAGCGGCACACTGAGCCGCTCCGAGATCTCGGTCAGCAGGGCCCGCGCCTGGTGCAGCCGGGCGGCGGCCTCTGGGTTGCGATCGGGCCAGGTTCGCGGCGGCGGCGGGCCCTCGCTGGGGGATGCCACCTCGGGCAGGTCGATGTCCGGCAGTGCGCGGGCGGATTCAATGGCGGCCCACCAGGTTGGGCTGCGGCGCTGCTGGCCCTTCCCCGAGAACTCCTTGATCGCAATGAGTTCTTCGATGGACGTGGGCAGGTTGGTGGCGGCAGCCACGATGGCGGCATCGGGCAGGACCCTCCCGGGCGCGATATCCGTTCGCGCGGCCACCTCATCCCGGGCCAGCCAGAGACCGCGCACGACCGCGAGCGCACGGGGCTTTCGAATTCGGTGGATTCCGGAAGTGCGGCGCCATGGCTCCTCGCCCCGGTCGCGCGGAGTGAAGTCCAGCAGGGCGGTGAACTCCTCCATGGCCCAACGCAACTTGCCGGCCGCCTCGAGTTCTCGGTGCAGCACGGCTCGTAGTTCGACGAGCCATTCGACGTCCAGGGCTGCATACCGCAGCTGCTCCGCGGATAGGGGCCGCAGCGACCAGTCGGCGGACCCGTGACCCTTCTCGAGGTGCTCACCGAGCTCGCTCTCGACCAGC
>JAULZL010000325.1:0-2579 GCA_032117355.1 Candidatus Nanopelagicales bacterium | reverse complement strand
GTCCACCGTCCAGACATGCACCTGGCCACCTTTGGCGTGGACTCGTTCAACGTACGCGGGGTCAAGCCTGATCGTCTCGATCGATACCCCGGCCGTACCAACCTGCCCGGGAAGCGAGCCGTCTCTGCGCCACGGTGGGATCGCCTCCATCAGCAGAACAGCAGGAACCTCTGGCGCCAGTCGGTGCAGTCGGCGCAGCGCCCAGCGGCTGAAAGACATCATCCGCACCCTCGAGGGCCGCCCCGGCCTCCCGCTGACCAAGCCGAAGTACTCCAGCAATTCGACGAGGGACTGCTCGACGTACCGGCCGAATCGGACAGGGTGCTTGGTCTCGATCGCGAAGCCGATCGTGTCCGAGGAGTCGAGCATGGCCGCGAGCAGGGTGCGCATGGTCAGGACACCCGTCCGCGTCTCATCAGGTGGTGGTGACTCGAAATCCCGCCAGGTCGTTCGCGGGCCGCTGAAGTCCTGGCGGACGAGTTCAGCGAGGGTCAGCCGCGACACGACCCCTCGTCCGGTGCTCGTCCGATCGATCCGGCGATCATGGACGCATACCAGGGTGCCATCGGCTGTTAGTCGGACATCGCTCTCGATGGCATCGGCACCCTCATCAACGGCGAGCAGGTAGGCGGCCAGGCTGTGCTCAGGCTCGTCCTCATTGGCACCTCGGTGCGCGACGACCTCTGGCAGCACCCGCACAGCATGGCACGGTGGGTTGCCTTGCCCGTGAAATGATCCCGCGGTGCCCAGAGTCGTCCTATTCGACCTCGACGGCACCCTGACCGATTCGGCACTGGGGATCACCTCGTGCATCCGCTACGCGCTTGAGTCGATGGGCGAGGAGTGCCCGCCCGACGAACACCTACGCCAGCACCTCGGCCCGCCGCTGGCAGTCACCTTTGGCGGGCACTTCGGGATGGACGAAGCAGGCACCCGCACGGCGATCGAGAGGTACCGCGAGCGCTATCACGATGTCGGGCTCTTTGAGAATTCCGTCTACGAGGGGATTCCCCGGGCCCTGGCGGGTTTGGGCGAGGGTGGCTTCACCCTGGCAGTGGCGACCTCGAAGCCGACGGTCTCGGCCACGAGAATCCTGGAGCACTTCGGCCTGGCTGGGCACTTCGCATTCATCGGTGGGGCCGAGCTCGATGGCAGTCGCGATACCAAGGCAGCCGTCATTGCCCACACGCTCGCCTCGATCGGCATCAACCCAGGTCAACGAGGAATCGATGCAAGTCAACCGGACGATTACACCGTCGTGATGATCGGCGATCGCGAGCATGACGTGATCGGTGCCCGCGAGCACGGCATTGCCACGATCGGCGTCCTGTGGGGATACGGCAGCGCCGATGAGCTTCGCGATGCCGGCGCCATTGCCCTCGTCGATTCCGTCGGCTCGCTCGAGTCGGTCATAGGCGAGTGCACGTCACCTACGTGAAGATCACTCCAGGATTCATCAGGCCTGCTGGGTCCAGGGCGGCCTTGATGGACCGCATCGCTCCGATCTCGGCGGGAGTGCGGCAAAGGTGAAGTTCCGCGGCCTTTACTCGCCCGACGCCGTGCTCGGCGCTGATTGAGCCCTCGAACCGGGCAACGCACTCAAGTACTGCCCGATCCACTTCGTACGAGTCCGGATCCCCATCAACGATGGCCACATGCAGGTTGCCGTCGGCAAGGTGACCGAAGACTCCGTAGGCGACAACACCCGGCATCGCTGCGGCCTCGGCCCTGAGCTGCTCAGCGCACTCGGCAAGCCGCGGCAGTGGCACTGAAACATCCAAGTTGTGGAAGACGCCGAGTTCGGCGAATGCCTCCGCCTGCTTCTCCCGGTAGGCCCACAGCCGTTCACGGTCACTCGCCTGAAGTGCGATGACCGGATCGTCCAGCACCGCGGGGTGATCGGCCAGGGATTCGAATCCAGATCCGTCCCCCCCATCCGCCAACTCGAACAGCAGGGCAAAGGGCGCCCGAGCGCGAAGGGGCCACGGCAGGTTGAACGCCTCGCACACCCGATCCATGCTGGTGTCGTCGAGAATCTCAGCGGCGAGTACCCGGGCACCCCCTGACCGGGCCACTTCGACGAGGGCAAGCGCATCGGCATAGGACGAGACCCCGATGAAACCAACCGAGGTCGCACCAGCCGGTCGATGAAGGCGAAGTCGCACGGCCGTGATGATGCCCAGTGTTCCCTCTGACCCACACAACAGGGATGCGAGGTCGTAGCCGGTGTTGTCCTTCAGCATCCCGCCGAGGTGCGAGATCACGCTGCCATCCGCGAGCACGGCTTCGATGCCGACGAGTTGTGCCCGGGTCATCCCGTTCGCGATGACACGGATACCACCCGCATTCGTGGCTACCGTCCCGCCAATGGTCGCGGAATCTCGCGCCGCGAGGTCGACCCCGTACTCCCAACCAGCTGCCGTCGCATGCCGCTGGACATCGCCAAGGGTGGACCCCGATCCCACCGTCACCTGACCCGAAAGATGGTCAATCTCGCCGATGGAATTGAGTCGACGGGTTGACACGATGACGGGCAGTCGCCCAGCCGTAGGGGCGGGGACGCTCCCGCCTACCAGGCC